>DARE01000072.1:0-13561 GCA_002503205.1 Thermoplasmatales archaeon UBA447
TCATATTTACTCTTATCAGCATATTTATAATACTGAAGCAGCATCAGTTCAAGCCCGCCTAGTCCAGAGAAATCTGACGCAATTGCAAATGTGATTTTCAGTTTATCGACTTGAGCACTCCATCTATTAACTTTTTCAATCTTGTGAAAGTAACGAGACATACCGTTAAAACAACTCTAGTTTTTTATTAAGACACTCTCTAAATCTTGAATCATCAAATAAATTAAGTACACGCTCCCTACCATTAGTTCCCATCTGCTTAGCCATTGATTGGTCATTTACTAATTGAGACAGTTTTTCAGCCATTTGAAGTTCATCTTCAACAAGGAATCCAGTAATATGGTCTACTATGGTTTCTGATGGGCCTGAACCTTTCATTGAAACAATTGGCTTTCCTGAAGCCATAGCCTCTAAAGGGACCTGACCTAAATCTTCATTTTTGGAACCGAAAAGACATAAATATGCTTTAGAATAAAGCTCGATGACGGCATTTCTTTCCAGGTCGAATTTAAATTCTACTGGAAGTCCATGTTCATTTACAAATGACATTAATTGGTAGAAATAACTTATTTCCTCTTTAGATTTTGGTGTAACAGACACTATAACCAATTTAAAATTCTTGTTCTTCTCATAAAATATTTTAAAGGCCCTGAGGCAGAAATCATGGCCTTTGTAGGGTTGTATTTTAGAAACTAAAAGGAAATAGTTTTCCGGCTCATTAGAATAGAATGAGGCTGTATCTTGAGTAGGGTAGCATACTTCAGACTTTATACCTACAAAGTCTAATATCCGTTTCTGCACATTAACACTATTCGTTAGAAGTATTTTAGCGTGAGGTAGTGAAAACTTGTAAACAGTTCTATAAGAAAATCTAAGTAACTTAAGCAAAATCTTTGACATTAAATTTCCACTGGAATGCGATTCCAGAGTAAATTGATAGTCCACAGTCATAGCTCTTGAAGGGGTGTGGATGTATCCAATAATGCGTTTTCCTCTAGGTATTGGAATGTACGTTGTGCTAAGAAATGTAACTTCATCGGGCATCTTGTAGAATGCAAACAGAAAATTCAAAAACAACCCTCTACCTATTTCAGGAAAAACTCTTTCTAAAATTATAGAAAATTTTAACAGTATTTTATCCCACAATGAAATTGGTTTAATAAGTGGTTGCTTTCCCTTTGGCCAGATTAAATTTGGGACTTCATTGTATGTCTTTGCAATTCTTCTTAGCCAAATGTGCTCTCCTCCTACTTGATCTGTGACCTCGTAAAATTTCATATTATGATCTCCTTTAATTCTCGCAATCCTATCTAGTATCCATAGGTTTAATGTGAGTATATTCCATTATAGAAATATTACCTGGGTATTAGAAAAGGGTAAATTGGATTAAATTTTACTAACAAACCCTAAACTCAAATTGAATTTGAACGAATAAATATAATGAATTTGGAATTAATGTGTAAATTGGTAATATCCCGTCATCCTTTCAATTATTTTCTGGATAGAACTGCATATGTTAGATTTGAGTCACAAGCATGTTCATAACTTCAATCAATGGTTTTGTTTATCTTATTTAACTCATTTCTAAATAACTTCTTTACAATCGACTTTCTAAAAATTATAGAGCCGATTACCAGTTTGTATTCAAAGCGTGTATTTTTAAATAAATGCCCCGTTAACAAGAATTGTATATATTCCTTCATATAAATTTTATCTCCTTTATAAATTTTCAATCTAATTTGAAGGAATGAGATCTCGTGTTTAAGGAAATCTGTAGCATTCTTAGAACTAAATGACTTAAAAATACTATTGTAAGCTTTTAGAGACCTCTCAACCGAATTTACGTAAAAAGATTTATATTCTTCAAAATCCGCGAAAATATGAGTAACGCTATAATGGACTCTATAATATGTCAGCTTGTCCGTTAAATCTTTTGTTTTGCCCCCAAATTCTAGAGCAAATGCATACATCAAGCTATCTAAGTTAAAAGGTGATTCCTTTAGAATGTCAATATTTATGATCTCTTTCTTCACAGATATAGATGACATATTGAAGGAAGTTCTGTTATCTTTGAAATATATAAAATCGCCACCATCATTAATTGCTTGTATATCATTATGAATGTATATACAGTTATCTTTCGAAAATTCTTCACTTATCCTTTTTAATTTATTCTCAAAGAAGATATCGTCATCATCCAGAAAGGATATAATATCGTACTTACATACTTTCAACCCTTCAATAATCTTCCCTGATAAAGTTGCTTCATTAGTGTAAATAGAGGTAATCCCATTAGTTTGAATGTATCCATCAATAACCTCATCATTAAAATTTTTGACTACAATTATTTCATATTTATTAGGATCAAGTGTTTGATGAATTACGCTTTTAATTGCATTTAAAAGATATTTTTTACGATCATGGGCAGATATGATAACACTTATCATCAAAGCAACTGATCCAAATTATTATTTTAAGGTTCTCTTTTACTTTTAAAATTGTAAATGGCAAGCTATAATTCTCTTAATTCCAGTTTATTTGAATGCAGAGTAACTGTTTAGGAACTCTGAAATTGAAGAAAGAATGTAAGATAGACGACGAGGTATTAAGTACACCCTAAGGAGATATATTGGTGTCTCTACCCATAAGTGATCTGTCATAAAAACAGCGACGAGGGGATGTTTTGAAACGTTGAGAGGTAGTATACTATCAATAAGTCTCATGACCATTCCCCAATCTATTTACCTATGTGCTTGAGGAACCTAGGAAAATGCAATAGTTTATACGGTCTCTATATACAAACTAATTGCAGTACTAAAGACAGAATTGTAAAAATACCATGAAATTCATAGGATCTGTCATTCGTAATACACGTGAAACATTACTCGTATTTAATAAATAAAATTATAACTACGTATTTATTTAGTCGCTTAAAATGGGGACCGCCTTAAAGACATCAGCTATAATTACCAACCTTAATGACAATAGAATATTCAATCTAATAAATTCTTTAAAAAAATTAAATTTTTTTGAGATCATAATTGCCGATGGTGGATCTTCAACTGAACATATTGCAAAACTAAATAACATCAAAGACCAACGAGTGAGGGTTT
The DNA here is from genome assembly GCA_002503205.1 of Thermoplasmatales archaeon UBA447. Lineage (GTDB taxonomy): Archaea > Thermoplasmatota > Thermoplasmata > Thermoplasmatales > Thermoplasmataceae > UBA447. Next base: position 3,114 of record DARE01000072.1, read on the forward strand.
ATGTCTTGCCAGGTTCAATAGCCGTCACAAGAAACAAGGTCACGCCATTGATCGAAGGCGATATAGTTGTATTTATTGATACAGACGAGCTTCCTTCAGATGCAAACTGGTTGACAAACTTGGTAAAACCCATAATGAGCGGAAAGGCTGATTTTACATTCGGACCTACAAAACCTATGCGAGATGCAAGCAACAGAATAGCCAGATACTATGACAGGTATGATGAATGGCTGTACACAAACATACTTCCACATGATATCTCCAAGGGAGCCATGGGTAACTCGGCATGGAGGGCAGAAATAATAAAGAAACTGGGTTTTGATACTGCACTTACCATAGGCGGTGAGGATTACGACCTTACCATAAGGGCTCTAACTGCCGGTTATCGTGGAGCCTTTGTTTCCGATGCCATTTTGCTGCACGACCAGAACAACATTAGAACTCTAAGACGTTTTTTAAAGAAAGAATTCTTTTACTATTTACTTGGGGCATCTCTGGCTTACAAAAAGAATCGCGTATCAATCGGCAAGATTCGAGGATCTGTCAGGGGGAGTACCTGGCGGGGGGACCCACTTGAGATTGTTATCATAATGATGAAACCATTCGCGTTTATCTTGTCACAGGTGATTTCACTTGAATACTTCAGAAAAAGAGCCAGCAAGAGGTATGGCTGATCGCACCTTATTCTCAATAAAAAATGCAGGTTTGCTTCGTTTTAACAGACTAAGTTATCAGGAGCAGTTCCCAGATTACATTCCCGTAGAAAGGAATGCCTTCCGAATTTGCGTATAATAATAATGAAGAATCAAAAAATCGTGAACGATGGTATATGGATTTTGCGCACGGGTCATTTTGACCTTGTTGATGCCAGAAATGCATTGAGATTTTTGGTGAATGCCCAAAGAAAACTCTATGAAGACACCATGCCCTGATCTGGTAGTAGCAGCATAATCCGAACCATTCCGGAAATATTGTTATAAATCAATTCATATCTTTTTCTTTGATTATTATGAAGATTTCAAAACTTGAGATTATTGCGCGAGACAGAGTGAATCAGCCTCTCTACCCCTATGTAAAACCAACAGACTACTACCTTGACATACTTGGAGAGAAATCCCCGACAGAAGCTGCAATGATTGACAATGTAGCAATCCTGAAAATGACTGCAGATGACGGATCCAGTTCCTATTTCAATACGTCCTCCCTGGTGGCAGATTACGCCCTTACATTATTCAGGAAGATCGAAAACTGGGATGCATCCGAGATCGCCATAGCATGGGACTTCCTTTACCGTTATTCACTTCCCCTGGGAAGAGCCGGAGTCTCCATGCATGCAATCAGCGTAATCAACCTCATGATGTACGATCTCTATGCAAGGCATCTGAAGGTTCCGGTTTATGATCTACTTGGAGGAAAGACAAGGGGTAAGATCAAAGCATACGCCAGCCACCTTCACCCTCTTCCCCTGAAGGAACTGCAGGAGGAAGCCCAGGAGTATATTGAAGAGGGATACAGAGTTATGAAGATGCGTTTCATCTCGGGGCCAGCAGATCCAAATGCCATGGAGAAGAACGAGGAACTGGTCAAAGCAGTGAGGGATCAGGTTGGCTACAGCATTGAACTTGCCGCAGATGCCTGGATGTCATGGACATATAACTTCGCGGTGAGAATGCTCAAGAAGCTGGAAAAGTATGATCTTGCATGGGTAGAGGAACCACTCCATCCAGATGATTTCGAAGGGTTCAAAACACTGGCCAGAAACGTGGAGACGCCAATATCTGCTGGGGAACACCATTACCATGTTCACGACATGAAGAAGCTTCTTGATGCGGGCATTAGGATACTCCAGCCTGACACCATGTGGACAGGCGGGCTCACCAGCATGAAGAAAATAGCAGGGCTTGCAGAATCATATGGGGCTCAGGTCATTCCCCATGCAGGAAATGTATATAACCTGCATTTTATCATCTCAGAACCACAGGCGGTTGCACCAATGGCCGAATATCTGACCAAATACAGGGAGTGGATGGAACAGCACATGACAGGTATCCCCCATCCAGAGAATGGTTATATTTCGCTGTCTGAAAAACCGGGATTTGGAGTCGAATATGATGGTGGAAGATAATACATTTACCATAAATGTGATCAAGACAGGAGAATCGGAAGTACCTGCGCCTGAAGTATACTGGATGGGGGGTTGGAATAAATGGGAAAAACTCTCATTTCATTCTCTCCTTTTGAGAAACAAAAACATGAAATTCCTTATCAATACTGGCCTCCCAACAGATCTTAGCGAAAGAAACAGAGCTATGGTCGATTTCGGCGGCGAACGCTGCATTTTCAGGCCCAATGACATTACAATGGAATTGAAGCGGCTCGGCGTGGATCCATCTGAAATTGATGGAATATCATTTACACCACTGCAGGATTACACAACTGGTGGAATATCTCTATTTCCGAACGCAAAAATTTACATGGACAGAAGAGGGTGGACTGAAGATATTGTGGCTCCACGTGAAAGAAAACATCATTCAAGAAACCTCTTCGTTCCGGAACAGAATCTGCGCTATCTGCTCTTCGACGCTTGGAACCGCGTAGAATTATTTGACAGCATGTCGCCTTATAGTATAGCACCAGGCCTTACAGTATCGTGGGTTGGTTGCCATCATCGCTCATCACTGGCTTTCCACATTTCTACTAAACCAGGCATGGTTATTTTCTCTGACTGTTCATTCAAGAAAAGGAACATAGAACATGACATTCCCATAGGCATTGCAGAAAATACTCTTGAATGCATTGATGCATATGCAAAACTCAGAGGAAAAGGTACATTTCTCTCTGCATATGATCCTGCGATTGATGGGTTGAAGTTTTAGCAGGCTGAAAGAAGTTGATCCACATCGGAAATAATACTGTCCATCAATTTCCTTCCGGGATAATCATAAGGCTTCCTGCAAACAGTATGCTCAATTATTCCTCTGTGCTGCAGTATGGCCTTTTCAATATATACAAAATATTTAATCTTCTGTGATTCTGTTTTCAATATCTCTTTCAGAATTGCATGCAAATCCTGATTCACTATGCTATTTCTGAATGCAGCACTGTATTCCATTAAAATGAAGTCTGCAAGTGAGGATCCTGGAATTGTCCCGGAAGCTCCTGAAGCAATTTCATTGACCAGATTTGATCCAAGCATTCCACCAAGGATGCTGAATTCCTTACCCATCTCATTTCTAACCTTTCTTATCCGCCTCTGAACATCAGTAGTACGTTTCCCTTCTATCTTCAGACCAGCAAAATTTGAAAACTCTCTCTTCAATCTTGAAAGTATCTCTAGAGGAATGCCATAATTGAAATCCTGTATCAAAAAAGGAAGATCAGTGCATTTTGCAATACAGCTGAAATGATCGACAATTGCGCGTCTGCTGTATGCGCCAGTAGGATTGTAGTATGGTGGCATTACAATCAGGAAATCGACTCCAATGTCCGTTGCGATCTTAGCCATTCTGCATGCTTCACTGGTCCCCGGCGCGGAGATGCCAGAGCAAACAATCATTCCATCACTGGCAAAATCAACTCCTGCCATGATCATTTCTTCCCTTTCACGCTCGCCCAATTTATAGAATTCGCCACCAATGAGATTTAATGCAATCCCATCGCACTTCGCTTTACTGAGGAAAGAGATCACACTTCCTACTTCGTCTTTCAAAATCTGATCTGTATCGCTGAATATGGCAGGGATAGCGGGAATTATCCCTTTAGGGTATTTCATACAGAAGTATATGCCTCAACTTATTAATTAGGATATATCCAGACAGGTAATGACCTTACAAACTAAGAGCCTTAAATTTTAATAAATGCCTGAAGTTTAGTAGTTATTTTGTGTAAATCCAATCATCTCTTTTCAGGATCAGTTTAAGACCAGAATATGCTCTGACTTTAAGTTATGAGTTTATATCGGTGTACCTGTCCGGAAATATCTAAATATATACTTCATTCGTTAAATTTTAAAAAGTGGTAGATACAGATGACAGAAATCGAATCTCTTGATAATGCAAAGGTTACTGGGAGGCATTTTAGCTGGACCCTTATAGCTTCGTTGGGTGACTTTCTGGATGCGGGAATGTTTGCTGGGACCGGAATTACTCTGGCGGCTATTTCCGCATTACTGCACTATACAACATTTGAAACAGGTTTGCCAGCATTGGTGACTCTTTTGGGAACTGCATTCGGGGCACTATTTTTTGGCAGGCTTGGTGACAAATATGGAAGGAAGTATATATATCAGGTAGATATGATAATATATGCAGTAGCGGCTATAATGCTAACCCTTACCGGACTGTTTGGAGGAAGGATGTTCAGTTTTGTATGGTCAACATTTTTCTTCGGGCTACTGGGAATTGCAGTGGGAGCGGATGTGCCAACTTCATGGAGCCTTATAACCGAATTTTCTCCTAAGGGGTCCAGAGGAAAACTGTTCTCTCTAACAAATGTAATGTGGTATGTTTCTGTTCTGATAGAACTGGGGATTGCAATAGTTCTGGTAAATACCGGTATGACCCTTTTCAGAGTTATATGGGGCATGCTTGGAGTCGTTGCAATAATTTCATGGTTCTTAAGAAGAAAGCTCGCAGAGTCCCCGAGATTCCAATTGATGGAGGGAAAATCCAGCGATGTGGAAAAAACAATGAAATCCCTGGGGATTCAGGGAAACCAGCCTGTGGGGAAGAAAGAAACATACTCCAAGAAAGCTTACAAGGAACTGTTCACAAAATACGGAGGGGTTGTGCTCTTTTCCTGGTTCCTATATTTGATGTGGGGCATTCCTGCTTCAACATATGGTGAATTCTTCCCATATATTTTCAACTCATTGCATCTTGTTTCCACCAGAGCCACCTATGGATTTGAAGCAATTTATTTCGCAAGCGCCATTGTTCCGGGGCTTCTTATATTCTCTCTTCTCTCTGATAAGGTAAAGGTTGGCAGAGTCCCCCTGTATCTTATTAGTGCAGCCATGGCAATGGTTTCATTCTATCTCCTCGTTTATCCGCCATTTCTTAAAAATATTGGAATACTTCTATTTTCATTCCTGCTCTTTGGAATAGGCCAGGGTCTTGGAATATGGCCCATAACAAGATTGATCTCCATAGAACACTTTCCTACTAGTTTAAGAAACTCGGGGCAGGGATTTGTATGGTTTACTATGAGATTTGAAGCCGCAATATTTGGTCTTTTCACACCTCTTATAGTAGGTGCGAGCGGACAGCATGTCGAGTACATAGGCTGGATCAGTGGAACATTCTTCCTGGCAGCAATAATTGTAGTAGCAGTTGTGACAAAGAAATCCCCATCATTTATGAAGACTGAGAGCAGATCACTGGAAGATACGTCCAAGGATGCAGAAGTTGTGACCGGGTAATTCCAACCCATTTTTATTTTATCAGGAGATCGTTTATTATGGCAGAAAGATTCAAAGGAAAAAAAGCACTTGTAACTGGAGGGTCAAGGGGAATAGGAAGGGCAATAGCTCTTGGTCTGGCACGTGAGGGTGCAGACGTATGCATTACCTATTCGTCCCATGATGGCGAAGCTGACACATTCATAAAGGAAGCTGAAAAACTTGGAAAAAAGGCATACAAGTTTAAAATTGACCAGAGTAAAGTTGAGGATGTCGCGAAATTAATGAATTACGTGGAAAAGGAGATGGGAAATGTTGATGTACTGGTCAATAACGCGGGCATTTGCCCTTTCAAAGATTTCTTTGATATTGATATGGGGCTCTTCGAAAAAGTAATGAAGGTAAACGTTGAGAGCCATTATTTCATTACTCAGGCCATTGCCAGGAGAATGGTTTCCTCTGGGATCAAAGGGAGAATTCTTTTCATCAGTTCAATAAGCTCAATTGTGGGAGGGGAATTTCAGACCCATTATACCATCACAAAGTCAGGTCTTAATGGCCTTGTCCATTCGCTGGCCATAGTCCTGGGAAAGCATGGTATACTAGTAAACAGCCTTGAGCCTGGGACCATATTGACTGACATCAACGCTGAGGACCTTTCCAACATGGAAAAGAGAAAATACATGGAGAGCAGGACTGCAGTAAAACGCCTTGGCCTTCCTGAGGATATGGTTGAACCAGCACTTTTTCTGCTGTCAGATCAGAATACATACGTGACAGGAACAGAGCTTCTAGCTGACGGCGGTATGCTTGTCAATCTTCAATGATTGATTCCCGTATTAATTTCATCTGATTGCTGTTTTCCCCTTATAATTTCATTTTTAACATTCCTTTTCACTTTTAGGAAGATGATGGCATAAATCCCAAATAGTATCTAAATATATCTTGAAATCAGTCCAAACGGAATACTTCTCTCATTCCATTTGATGTCCTTTCTGAGGGGGATGTTATGATAACATCATTCATGAACTTCTGCCACCTGGCATTGATCTCACTGCCATTCACGAGGGCAAGTGTCCTGTCAAGATCAGTGCACTCCCAGTAACCGAATACATCTGTACCGTCTCTGAAAATAGAATAATTTGAGATTCCTGCCACCTTTAGCATCCTTTTCATGTCATCCCAGACAGCAGAGTGTCTCCTGTCATATTCATCTTCCAAACCCTTTCTTATGGTGAGGTGAAAAGCATACCTCATGCGATACAATTATAATCCGCCCATTTAATGATTATCCAGTACAGTTACGGAAATAAAGAGAAAAGAACTACAATGAACATTAAAGGCTTATCAACAGATGTTATTTTGAGAATAGCCCATGAAGAAACATATGTTCAGACTCCCACTTTTTTATTACTTTGCTCTCTGCCTTCCTCAGAGCCTCGGCAAGCGCAGATTTCGAAAGGCCCACCTTTGAAGCCACATCTTCAAGATGGATCTGCCTTGGAACGTCGTAATAGCCAAATGAATGAGCCCAGTGCAGCGCATGCCTTTCCTGTGGTGTCAGGTCAAGGTTTGTGCCTATGAAATCATCTATGTTTACATCACGTACATTGAAATAGGACAGATCTCCAAGACTTTCCAGCTCATTTCTGGCATCATGGACATCCTCCTGTGGCAGAATTGCCACGATTTCCTCCCCGGTACCATCAATGAAATCACTCTGGAACAAGGAAGAATGTTCGTACATCACTGTTGAAACCATTTCTTCATACTTCTCCCTGAAAATAATCCTGTAAATTTTCCTCCTTCTGTCCACAGCGTCAAGCTGCATAACTTCCCTGATGGACCCGGAATGCCTGAAGCCATTATAGAAGAGCCTGAATCCTTTCAGAAAATCCGACTGAACCTCTATTGCACCGAAGACATAGTTCCTGTCCTTGAATGGCTTTACTATAATTGTATGCGCAATGCTTCCCGTTTCAGCCAGTGAGTTGGACCAGCATCCCTCGTGCCTGATCTTGAACTGCACCAGGACGTACCCGATGTCTTTCCCGGCGAAAATCTTCATGTATTAGCAATGTGCGCTGCAATTAAAATGTTTCTTATCCAAAATATTATCAATTATCGAACAGGTTCAGGATCACGTTTATTTAACAATCTTGAACTCTCTTAATGATTATATGAAAGCCCTCGAATGGTCAAACATCAAGGAAATGAAAGTCAGGGAAATGCCTGAACCTGAATTGAAGCCTGGATGGGTACTTATAAAAGTTGGATTCACCGGCATCTGCGGTTCGGAACTTTCTGCATATGTGGGTCAGAATGAGCTCAGGAAACCACCAAGCATTATGGGGCATGAGTTCTCCGGTACTGTGATTAAGGCCGGATCCCATGAGGATGCCCACCTTGAAGGAAAAAAGGTGACAGTGAATCCACTGGTGACTTGCGGCAAATGCAGATTCTGCCGTAGGGGAGATCGCCAGCTTTGCCATGAGAGAAAAATAATCGGTGTGAATTTTCCTGGTTCATTTGCAGAGCTAGTAGCAGCACCGGCAGCTTCATGCTATATCACAAATGATTTGCTTCTTGGATCACTGACAGAACCACTTGCCACTGCATTTCATGCAGTAAAAAAATCTCAAGTGGTACCAGGCGACCGTGCACTTGTTATTGGTGCTGGTACCATAGGGCTCATGGCCACTGCGATTTTAAAACATTTTGGAGCATCGCTGATTGCTGTATCGGAGACAAACAAGCACAGGCTTGAATGGAGCAGAGAATGGGGAGCTGACTTGCTGATTGATCCATCGTCACCAAATAAAGGAACTTCAGGACCTGAAAAATATGATGTGGTCATAGATGCAGTTGGGCTGAATGTAACCAGGAAATATGCAATAAATTCCACAGAATCAGGCGGAAGAGTTATTTTCGTGGGGCTTCATGAACCCAATGCCGATATACCCGGTAACATGATAGTTAGAAATGAAATTGGCATTTCTGGTTCCTTCTGCTACACTGATGATGATTACAGGAGGTCTTCCGATCTTATAAATTCAGGATTTCTCAACAGCCATAAGAACTGGTATGAAGTGAGGGGTCTTGATAGGGGCAATGAGTCGTTCATGGAGCAGCTTGATCCCAATGCTCAATTCTCCAAGATCATTCTCTCATCAGAGGCCTGATATAATGAAGATAGGTAACGTAAAAATTGATGGAAAAGTCCAGGCAGCAATTCAGAAGGAAGATAGAGTCATTCCTCTGTCCACTATTAAGGGTTTTCATGAGAAGTATGGAAATGTGATTACTGACGACATTATCCATAATCCAAAAATGTTTCAGGCAATCTCAGAACTTGCAAAGCAAGATCTCAAATCAGATCAGAAGTATGAAGGACAGATAGCCTTTGCTTCGGTTGTAATGAGACCACAGAAGATAATCTGCGTCGGACTGAATTACCGCAGTCATGTAGAGGAGACAAGAGATAAGTTACCTGAAAGCCCAGTTCTCTTCAGCAAGTATTCAAATTCTCTTGCAGGCTCTGGAGATTCCATTGCAATACCCCATGAAACTAAGCAGCTGGATTACGAGGGGGAACTCGGTATTGTCATAGGCAAAAAAGGCAACAACATAAAGGAATCAGATGCATTCGATTATGTGTTCGGTTACTTCATTGGAAATGATGTTTCCGCAAGGGATCTGCAGTTCAGGACATCTCAATGGTTACTGGGGAAGACTGGAGATGGTTTCTATCCATGTGGGCCTTTCATAACAACTGGTGATGAGATCAGGGATCCGCAGAAGCTCTCCATAAGAACTAAACTCAACAATGAGATAAGGCAGGATTCCAATACCTCATACATGATATTCTCATGCGCTTACCTTATTAGTTACATTTCCAGATTTATGACGCTTTATCCTGGGGACATAATATCAACAGGAACTCCCGAGGGTGTAATACTTGGAATGCCTGAGGATAAGAGAGTGTGGATCAAGAGTGGCGACAGGGTAACAATAGAAATAGAAGGCCTTGGCAGGCTTGAGAACGTATTCTCATGAACATGAGGCCCCAGCAGGTTCATAACATATGGTAGTGAGAAAGTATGAAAGAGGAGAGAAATGAAGAACCGCATAAATCTGAGAGCTTGATGTTCAGGCAACTTGAAAGCATTCGGAATGTGATGATGGATTCACTGATGAAAAACTATGTTCCATTTCCCATCGATAGATCAGTTTGCAGTGCCTGGACTGATACTCTTAAAAAGGGAGGAGACACAATCATATACACATCATTCATGTATCAGCTTTCGAGCCTCTTTCGAGCATATGAAAAACATCTCTCAACATTTGCAAGGATGGGAGGATCGTCAAAGCTTGCATCACTGGGTAAATTTTTCATAAAACCTGACAAAGATGATCTCAGGAGAGGGTACAGAATTCTCTCTAACATTTCAAACATTCTACAGAAGAACGGCATCGATCACGGATACCTGTATGATGATGAGCCTTACAGTGGAGGATTGCTTCTGGAACTGGGCATGCTTGATCAGTTCTGGGAATATGGGTCCAGGGTGCTGGAACTTATGAAACAACATGGCGTAGAGCGTGTAATAACGGTAGATCCTCATACAACAAATGCAATGATAAGGCTTAAGGAGCATTTCAATTCAGATTTAGAGGTGAGCAATTACCTGACCCTGATCCAGAAATATTCAGGCAATGGACAATACGTCTTTCATGATCCCTGCCTGTATACCAGATACAACACCATCGGAAACAGGATAAGAGAAATTGCCTCAACAGCAGGGGTTGAATTCGTAGAGGACAGGATGGTCACAAGCAGGGACATCGGTACCTGTTGCGGAGGGCCTCTTGGCCCAGTCAACATGGATCTCAGCGACAGAATAGCAAAATACAGGGCTGAAAAACTTTTGTCTTTAGCACAGAATGTAATGGTGGCCTGCCCACTCTGTTACCAGAATCTCAAACCGTATGTCAGTAACTTAAAGGATATGGCAGAGGTGATAGGATGAGCAACTGGAGCATTGCAATT
>DARE01000072.1:13647-19055 GCA_002503205.1 Thermoplasmatales archaeon UBA447
CTCTCCACCATGGCAGATGAAATACGGGAAGCAAAGCTGAATGTTATTGGAAATCTTGATTCCTACGTTAAGATGACCATGGAATCCATCGAATCAACCGGAGGCAAAGCATACCTTGCAAAGACTGTTGCCGATGCACAGGAAATACTGAAGAAGATAGTGGGTACAGGCAAAAAGATAGTAATGGCAAAATCAAATGTGGCGCATGAAATTGACACAATCAACACTCTTGAAAGTTCCGGTAATTCTGTATCTGAGACAGATCTTGGTGCATATCTGATTCAGCTTTCCAGGGATGAATCATCCCATATTGTTTTCCCATCTCTGCATATGACAAGAGAGGAGATAGGGAGGATGCTGCATAAGGAGCTGGGTCTGCAGATATCAGAAACATCCACAACTGAGGAGATTGTAGCTGCAGTCAGGCAACTCCTAAGGAAAAAATACATGGAGGCAGATATTGGAATATCAGGCGCAAATGCCATCTCTGCCGATACAGGTTCCGTGGTGCTGGTGGAGAATGAAGGGAACATACGTATCGATACAGTTCTTCCGCCTGTACATATCATAATAACTGGAATAGACAAGATAGTGCCTACACTGAATGATGCCATGAAGGAGGCTATGGTTCAGTCTGCATATGCAGGATTGTATCCCCCAACTTATCTTAATGTAACATCTGGCCCAAGTTCTACAGCAGACATTGAGCTTAGGAGAGTAAGTCCTGCCACCGGACCCAAAGAGGTCCATGTCATACTTCTTGACAACGGTAGAATGGAGGCTAGCCTTGATGAATCCATGAAAGAAGCCCTTCTCTGCATAAAATGCGGGAGGTGTTATTTTTCCTGCCCTGTGTACAGGGTGTTGGGCAAGGACTGGGGGAAACAGCCCTATGGCGGACCAACCGGGGCAATGTGGACTGCAATTGTCAACAGAGATTATGCAACAGCGGAATACTGCACACATTCTGGAGGGTGCAGAGAAGTGTGTCCTATGAAGATCAACATTCCAAAGGTGCTGGAATATATAAAATGGGAGAATATTCACACCCATTAATAATCCCTGATAAAATACTCTCCTAATGCTTAAATCCAGTTTTCCACTGAGACAAAAAAATAAGATACTTTTGAAAACTATTTCAAATATCCACTACCAGAGTTAATCTAATAAGAAAAACATGGAAGAAATGGGGATCTATTTCTTCCTGTATATAGCGAATGCTGCCCCTCCTGCTACAACTACAGCGGCTATTCCTCCAACTATATAGTAAATGATGTCAGAGGATGGTTTCGTAAGAGAGACTGTAAGGTTTTTGTTTTCACCGGCATTAAGTGTGAGCTGATATGTTAATGTCACATATCCGGAATGAATAAACTCTATTTTGTAAGAACCTGCCTTCAGTGATATGTTGAAGACTCCATCCGTAATGTTATAGGTGGTGTTCCCTATTTTGACTGTCACCTGGCCCGGTGATACTGTCCCGGTAAGATATGCAAAGTGATGGTAAACAAAACTGTACGTGGTCCCATTTCCTGAATAGCTGAAGTTTCCCGATGGTGAAGAGTTGAAATAATACCCCGAAACATTCTGCAATGCATATCTGTATTTCTGATAGGTAGAATTGTGTATTAAAAACGAAATGGAATTGTTATCGGTTGAATAGATATTCCCGTCAAACTGTACAGACCATGATTTACCAGCGGCTAAACCAGATTCGGTGAAAGTGACAGCAGGCCTTATCCATGGTTTCATCAGCGGATACTTATCCATTAGTCCATATCCAATACTGTACGGGGTATCTCCTATACCATCGGAACCTGGTATATTTTGTCCTGGGCCTGAATACTTGTCTGAGCCGGTATAATTGGACCAGTAGTTTCCGCCTACCGGATAAGAGGAATTGAAAGTTATATTGGAATACTTACCGCTCAAAATGAGTGCTTGAGTGAAGTTAACGAAGTCATTCTGGTAGAATGTCAGGTTATTCGAATCACCAAGATGTATGGCCGTATATTCATTGTAGAAGTAATTCCCATTGACCACTGCATGATGAACACTGTTCCAGTTAAGTGTGGTATTCATGTTGTAAAGACTGTTATTGCTCACCGTACCATTTAGGAAAGAATTAAAATTCAATCCAGAGTCTGCATTTCTGCTTACTGGAAATATAAAAGTGTTAGAGTATAAGGAATCATGGTTGCTAATTGCGTTCAGCTGAATGCCTGAGCCCTGTGAAGAGTCAGACTTGAAATAATTATCCGAAATTATAGAATTGTTTAAAGAGTACTCAAAATAAAACCCAAACTGGCCCCCAGAAGATGCGAGGTAGGAGTGGATATAATTGCCTGAGATATGATCAAAAGATGACGCACGATTAACCTCAAAACTTCCTATACCTGTACTGGAAGCGGTCGAATTTATGTATATGTCATTTCCCTTGAATGAATTATTTGAACCAAGATATACGATACCGTTGGGGTCTTTCCCGCCAATACTAACGGTATTTCCTGATACTACTGTACTGCTTATTCCTCTGTCTCCAGAGCCTAAGAACATCCCGGCTGCTGATGAATTTGTTATAGTGATGGAATTATCAGAAACGTTGTTATTTGGGGCATATGAGCCTTTACTCCCACCATAAAGAGATATTCCAGCTTCATTCTCTGAGCCATTCAATACGACTTTATTGGAAATTACACTCATATTATCGCCAGTTAGATCAATGCCGCCTGAAGATCCGGAATTTTGAGTTTCATATATTAGATTCCCGGAGATTCTAGTATTGGATAGATTGCCTAAAATTCCATATCCACTATTGAAAGAAGTAAGATTTATGGTATTGTCCATTATTGAATTATTGTTTCCACCGTCATAAATAGTGGCATACAATGACACCCCATAATGAGTTAAACTGAAAGAATTTCCAGATACAATGGTCGAATTAGCGATTGAAATAAGTGCGACAGCTAAGCTGGAATTAACCTTTACGGAGTTTCCAACGAAAAGGTCATCATGGGGCGCATATGAAAGAAGGCCAAATGGATAGCCCAGAGAGATGCCAAATTCATTATTATTGATAATGAAGCTGTCGCCCCTGAAAACAGTATTATTCCCCAAAGATATGGAATTGATTATCGATTTGTTGGAAACACTTGTCAAATTGGAGTCTAAAACATTTATATGATTCTCAAATGAAATGAAAACTATGGAAGTGAATAGTGACGTCATCCTGTCTGAATAATATGTGATGTTGCCGGTTCCAGGAAGCCCCTTTAGTCCAACACTTGAAATAGGCTGCAAGGGATTAGCTCCATTTAAGACTACAGTTGAATTCTCATTATCAGACAAAACTGTAAAATTGCTGTTGCTAACATTTAGCTGCTGCACCTGCTGGGCAACATCGAATCCCAAATAGGTAGATGTTACATTAATATTCTTGAAGTTGTCATTCGTAGTATTGTAAACCTCAACCCCAACAGTATTATGGCCAGGTGAATATATGCGTAAGTTTTCAATTGTCGAGCCAGTGTTATTTGCTGCAATAACCATGATTGAACCAATGTGAGAATTGGATATTTTAAGGCCATTTCCATTAAAGATGGAATTCGAGGCCAGAAAAGTCAGAGAACCATTAATATTTGAGTTCAAAGTAAAAACATTTCCACTGTGGGTGATGCCAGCCTGGGATGTACTGACTGTTCCATTTGAATAAATTGTAACATTCCCATTATACTTTCCTATACTGCTAAAAATTGTGTGATTAAGGTTATCTGGCATTGTACTGTCAGAGGTTGCAATAGCTGCACCGGATACAAGGACTAAGGACACTACGACAAGTGAAAACATGACCATGTTATTCATTGACAAAGTGAATTTATTCCAATATATTAATTCATGTTAAAAGTATAAAATATGTATTATAAACATATTATCCAGAATTCAGGATTCTTGTTGAACAGTGTTTATCTGTTCGGCGGAATTGTGTTGTCCAGCATTCCTGATTCTCTCAGGATGAATCTTCCATTCCACAAAAGTCATCAGTGCAGAGATTGGGATCCATCCAATGCCAATGTAGGCCGCAAGATTGTATGGGTATGCAGGAGGGGCTGGATACAGAGAGAAGAATATCACAGCTCCGAGAACACCAATGGCTAAGGCAGGAAATACAAGGTGCTGCAATAATTTGAAATCTCTCCTCTTTTTCATGTAAAATGGCAGTCCAACGGATGCTATAATGTGCTCAGTATATGCAGAATATGCATTTGCATATAACATTAGCAGGCCGCCTGCCTCAGGTCCATATACAAGGCCGAATATGATGGCAGGTATCAAAGAAAGCAGAAACACAAATAGGGCAGACATAGCGGGAGAACCTATTTTCCTGTGGACTTTGCCTATGGCCTCCGGAAGAAATATGATTTTGTCCTTAGCAAACCTATAATAAATTCTGGCATTTCCATTGCTGACTGAAACATTGTAACCCATAAAACTATTGATTGTGAATACAATAAGAAGGATAAATAGAATGTAAGATACATCTTTAAAGAGGACAAGTCCTGGATCCGCTTGGGCAGCAAATGACCCCATTAACGTTGGGCCGTATCCTACTGTGAACGCATAAGCCACCAGAAGAAGTGTGCCACCGGCTACAACTACAGTGCTTACCAGAGCTCTGCCCACAGCTTTGGTGGGCTCCCTTGTTTCTTCAGCAAGGGAAGTTATTGATAGGGTAGTTCCAAAAAATAGAACAACTGAATAGATCATTGAATAGAATAACTGTGGTACTCCCCCGGGAAGAAACCTGGTTGTGAATACCAGTAGAGTATTCGCAGGCCCTGCTCTTAAAATAATCAGGGAAGAACCAACAATGAGAATTATTACCTCTATCAGTCCACCTATGATCTGATACTCTGTTGAAACACGAATTCCAAACCATGTGAACAGGAACGCCACCAGAGCTGCAGCAATAACGATTGGCAACCAGTAAATAAGCCCAGAGTAGACCGGGTTAATCAGCGTTATAAAGGCCGCCAATCCAAGGAAGCCGAAGCCGGAATATCCAAGAGTGCTGTAGAAGATCATGTTCCACCCCTGAAATGTTGCGACTTTACCTCCAAGGCTGTTCCCTGTAAAACTGTAATAACTTCCTGACGAAGATACCTATTTTGAAAACTGGTATCCTGTGTTCATTATAAACAGGTAAAACACAATCCCCAGCAGTATTGATAGTGGTGTGGCTCCCAAGGCGAAAAGAGCAACCCCTGTGAGCAGATATGCAGCATCTGCAGCTATAGACATCGTTCCCATTGCCTGCCAGAGCAATCTGAAAACCCCTATCGAGTTCCTTCTTAACTCTGTGTAACCTTTGATTTCCCCTTCGTTTGGTAGAGTCATTTTCTCCGGGTTAT
>DARE01000019.1 GCA_002503205.1 Thermoplasmatales archaeon UBA447
TTCAGTACTTTAATAATTGCCTTTCCGAGTTATCAATTTATCTCTCATTTCATCAAACCAAAGTAGTATTGGTAAAGGCACTAACTTTCACTCTGCCTTATTTCCTTCAGTGCCTCCCTGTCCCGGCAGTACAGATATGGTGCAAGATCAAGTGATGGAGGAGACTTCTGTAAAGTTTTGCTGTATACGTTTCTCAGGTTTTTATCCACCTCAGCACAGTAGCCTTTCCATATCACTCCGAGAGACTGAACATACAATTTCTCAATTCCAGTGGCTATTTCATGGGCATATGGATATTCGAAGCCATTATCTGACATCCATTTTTCCGGCAATTCATGGTGTAGGCCTATGCTCTCCACAGTGCTTACTTCCTTTCCCTCTACTGTCAAAAAAGGTGGAAAGTGTTCATCCAGATATATGGTCTTTCCATCCATTGAATAGCCTCCGGTATATTTTATGTCGTAATGCAAGTTTACCCTGACATCATCAGCCTTCCTGGTTTCCACAACAGTCCCAATAATTTTTCCATCCTGCTTAACTCTGCTTCCATCCACGTTGAGGATTGACCCTACCTTTGGAAGAAATTCTGCCCTGGCCTTAATGTAGGATGGGCCAATATAGTCAATTGCCATTACTGTATATTCCTTTCTTCCCCCTTCCCTTTCAGTTATATGTTCTACCACCTTATAATCAGCCATAGACCTACTAACATGAAAGTGAATAATTATTCTCCGGTTTTTCAAAAGTTAATGAAGAACAAAGTTGATTTATTGAATTAAATGCTGGTAAATGCCGTGAAGGAATGGATTTTTCGATTATGTGGTCTATACTAGTGTTCATTGAATATGATCTGGCTCGTAGTGTAGAGCAACGACACCATTCTCAAATGCAGTGGACGAGATCAGGTTAAGTTTGTGCCTCCTAATTTCATCATGGAAAAGAGGTCTCCCTGATCCCAGAATAATTGGCCTCATTCTTATTCTGTATTCATCCACAAGATCATTTCTTACTAGTGATGAGACGAGTGTACCACTGCCCACGACCACCATATCCTTTCCCCTTTGAACCTTCATTTCCTTTATGGCCTCAACTGGATCACCGTGAACCACTTCAACAGGGCTCCATGTTGTTTTTATATCCCTACCTGAGAACACGATTTTCTTGTATCCATTCAACTGATCTATGATCTCCGAATCAAAACCATCTGAAATTGGTTTTGCATTAGGCCAGAACTGGCTGAACTCCTGATAGGTTACACTTCCGTACAGCATTGTGTCGGCTCTTCTGAGTATTTCCTTGGACCACGTGATCTCCTCCATGTTGAAACTGAACCAGTCAATTTCATTATTGAGGCTTGTAAAATAGCCGTCCAGAGATATGATGCTGTCAATGACAACTTTCCTCATGAATTGCTATCCTGCAGACATATTAAAGCATCTTATTAACTGAAAATTTCAAATTTTCACTTAATGCTTCGTTGTGTAAGACCCATCGTAATCATTGTAAAGTAATCTGTTCGTTTTCAGTTATAGAAAAGGATTGTAGGTCGATTTCAAAGAACTGTTCCATGCATATCTGAGCATGTGCACTCCGAAAGATTCGAATTCAATTGGCTGTCTTAACTTATCACTTCTGCTCTAATGGAAATTAATTAATATTGCACTCAGATAGTTCATTATGTACGTTCCAGAATATTTCAACATCAAGGATATGGACACAATCATGGATTTCATTGGCGAGAACAGCTTTGCTCTTCTTCTAACGGCATCTGGTGATGAAGTTCTGAACACCCTTATTCCCATCATTGCCGCGAGAAATGGAGATCATGTGGCCATAAATGGCCACATGGCCAGGGCAAATCCACACTGGAAGATTGCGGAGGGAAAGCGCTCAACCATTCTTTTCCTTGGTCCGCACCATTATATCTCGCCCAGATGGTATACCATCGAAAAATCGGTTCCCACATGGAACTATTCTGCCGTCAGGATGTCAGGGATATTCCAGACAGTTTCACGGGAGGAATCAAAGAAAATTGTAATGGCATTATCAAAAATTTACGATCCGGAATGGGCTTCACTTGGGAAAGAAAAAGAACTCTATTATGAGAAAATGATTGATGAAATCGTAGGCTTCAGGCTTGAGGTTCAGGATATCATGTGCAAAATGAAATTAAGCCAGAACAGGCCTGTAGCTGACAGACACAAAGTAATAGAGAACCTGAAAAAGGAAAAGGGGAACGATTCAGAAATGGTTGCTGCAATGATGGAGCATTACTCAATAAATAGGTAAATTTAAAAAAAATATAAGGGCTCAGGATTTCTTCTTCAGTCCCGGTCCAAGTGGGATCCTTCCTGCGTGGTTGCTGTTTGTGACTATGGCGAATGCTGTATACATTGCAAAGAATGCAGTTATTATTCCTGTGTATCCTCCTATATGGGTCAGAACTGTGGAACCGGTAAGGTCACCTGCCCCAAGGAAGAAGAATGCCAGCCAAAGGAATAGAAACACCAGGTTCAGTGCAAGATTCAGCCTTATTGCCGTCACGTACAGGTAGAGTGTCAGGAATCCCCACAAAATCAATGACAATCCCAGCGCCTGATTTCCTACGGAAATGACTCCAAAATGGCTGAATACCACTATGAACACATACCATAGCCAGAAGGCACCATAAGAAGAAAATGCCACAAACCCGAACTGCGATCCTCTTCTCATTTCCCACTGGCCTGCAATCAGCTGAGCAATACCTCCATAGGCGAAGGCAAAGGCAACAGCCGCACCAGTGCCTCCCGTAGTATGTATTAACCCAGCGTTCGTAAAGCTCAGCAGAAATGTTGTCAAGGCAAAACCAGTAAGCCCCAGAGGAGCTGGATCAACCTGAAACACCTTTCCGAATACATTCTCATCCTCTGTCATGATTTAACCTCCATTTCCATATTATATCACAATCAAAATATACGAGTTTATGGTATAAAAACATTATTTCTTTTTCGATTACCATATAATATAATAAATAATTAAGGTGCATAACTATAAAATTTTTATTAAATTTTCATTCAACCACTCCGGCTATCATGCACACAACATATGTTGACACAGAGAACTACAGACGGGTTCCCGTCAGCAATAAACGATCAACTCTACAATAGTGAAATCGGTATGGAATCTAAGGCCCTTTGAATTAATAACCTTTGATAATTCATGGAAAGTATTATGCCCATTGAACCTTCCATGCGGAAATAAAAATCATCAAATATATGGGAGATTGGATAACATTAAATAATCTCCACTACATACACTTGTGTGAAGCCGTATTTACTTTATCCTTCTGTATATGAAAAAAATGTATCCTTTGTAGCTCAGGATGATCTGTATGTAATGGACCTGGAAAGTGGAAATGTCAGGCGTCTTGTTCACAACATGGGGGTAGTATGCGAAAACAGGTTTTCTCCAGATGGGAAAGGAATTTATTTCAGACTTCTGAATGGTTCGGAAGTACCAGTATCAGAAGTATTCTATGTTGATCTGAAAAGCGGGATGATAAAACAGTGCACAAATTTCGGCTCCCAGACAACATCTATTGCAGGTTTCACAAGTGATGGCATGCTGATTGCCAGTTCAAACATAGAGGCTTACAATCGAGGTTATACGGAACTGTTTCTCATAGACGGGGAAAGAAATTACAGCAACCTGTCAATGGGGCCTGCCACGGACATACTGTTCCATGGAAACATTACAATTCTTGGAAGAAACACAAGGGAGCTCCCACACTGGAAACAATATCAGGGAGGGACACATGGAGTTATTTGGGCAGATACCAGTACCCCTGGAAATTTCAGGAAAATTGTGGATAATGGATACAATATAAACTCCATTTTTCTAATGGGCCAGAGAATTTACTTCATTTCCGATCATGAGGGTTCAGGAGCAATATACTCCACAGATACTGATGGAGGGAACCTTAAAAGGCACACAGATCCTGATGATTTCTATGCCCGGCATGCTTACGGTCACAATGGGAAAATTGTTTTTTCCAAAGGTGCAGACATCTACCTGATGGAATCACCGGATTCAAAGCCTGTTATGCTGGAAGTGCCTTTAACCATAGATCAGGATAGGCTGGGATGGGTGAGCCACGATCCTCTCGCGTATTCCTCGGATCTTGGCCTGGACAGTACTGGCGAAAACCTGAATCTTATTGCCAGAGGCCAGGGCAAAATACTTAATATTATCAGGGGACCAGTTCACACAATCGATGCAGGGGCAGGAAGAATAAAACATATGGTGCATATTAAAGACCAGAATTATGGTGCCGTTCACGATGAGGATGGAGAGGATGCCATTGCCATATTCAGTTCTGCTGGCGAAAGGATCCAATCCTTTGACATTCGGTGTGGAATAATATACGAAGTGTCTCCTTCACCTGACGGAAAGAGCATAGCATTTTCCAACAACAGGTATGAGCTTCATCTTCTCGATGTTGAAAAAGGAAAAACTGAAATTCTGAGCAGAGCCATTGATGGAAAGATTTGCGATCTCAAATGGCACCACTCCTCACGATATCTGGCTTACACCTATTCCACGACACCCTCATCCTCTCAGATCAGAATCTATGATGTTAGGGAGAAAAAGGAATTTCCTGTTACCAGCCAGGGATATAAAGATTCAAACCCAGTATTCGATCCAACAGGACATTTCCTTGCATACATATCGCAAAGAGAGCTTGATCCCGTTTATGATAAAGTTGCATTCCAGCTCAGTTACCCTATGGCATCCAGGCCATATCTTGTTACACTGACAGGAGATGTGAAATCACCATTTACTGATTCCATGCATCCCGAGGATGAAAAAATTGATACCATAGATTTCACAGGGATTGAACACAGATCTGTTCCATTCCCTATGGATATAGCGGATTATACTGAGATAGCATTTGCTGACTCAACT
Organism: Thermoplasmatales archaeon UBA447; assembly: GCA_002503205.1. Lineage (GTDB taxonomy): Archaea > Thermoplasmatota > Thermoplasmata > Thermoplasmatales > Thermoplasmataceae > UBA447. The sequence goes on from DARE01000019.1 coordinate 4,945, forward strand.
CTCCTGTCGCTGAAGTTCCCTGTAGAGGGTTCCATGAAATATTACTTATTCAGCAGGAAAGAAAAGGCAAGTGGGGTTCTGGAGGCATACGATCTGCGCGAAAATCGCCTTAAGACTGTTGCCAGCTCAATTTCAGGGTTCGCCGTCTCTTCCAACGGCGAGAAAATTGCAATAGCGGGCAGTGAAAATCTGGTAGTTGCTAAGAGCAGTGCAAGGGACATTGATCTTTCAAATTCGGATTCGGACGATTTTAGTAAAATAGATCTGGAACGCATAGTTGTCAGCACAAGCAGGAAAAAGGAATTCAGGCAGATGTTCAGGGAAACCTGGGTTCTGATGAGGGAATTTTACTGGAACAGGGAGAAAATAGAAAACATATGGGAAAAAGTGTACATTAAGTACGAACCTCTTCTGGAGAGGGTGGGTTCCAGATATGCCCTATCCGATCTCCTGAGGAACATGATGGGTGAACTTGGAACATCACACTGCTACGAAATGGGTGCTGAGATCACGGAAACTGAAAGTGAACCAATTGCCAGGTTAGCTGCCGATTTTTCACCCTCACCTGAGGGAATACGGCTGAAGTCAATACACGAGGGGGATCCAACCAGCAGTGATGAGAAATCACCGCTAAGGGTGCCGGGATATTCTATCAGGGAAGGCGATATACTGGTTTCTGTAGATTCACGGCCAGTTAAGAACCTCTTCGATCTCTTCGATTCGCTAAAAGGCATGGATGATAAAACTCTAATGCTGAGATTCAGTAGGGATGGCAGGGAATTCAGCGTACCTGTCAAGCCATTGAGGGATGACAGGCATATCAGGTACAGGAGCTGGGTTGAGAAAAACAGGAAGTACGTACACGAAATGTCAAAGAATGAGGTGGGTTACATACACATCCCGGATATGGGGCCTTCAGGTTTTAACGAATTCTTCAGGCTTCTGGAGTCAGAAACGAGATATAGCTCCCTGATCGTGGACGTGCGCTTCAATGGAGGCGGGCATGTTTCAGAACTGCTTCTTGAGAAGCTTAACCGCAGGAGACTTGGCTTTGATCAGCCAAGATATGGCAACAGGGTGCCATATCCGTCATATTCTGTATCTGGCAGGATTGTTGCCCTAACCAATGAATACGCCGGCTCTGATGGAGATATCTTCTCTCACTCCTTCAAACTGATGGGGTTGGGAAAACTTATTGGAAAGAGGACCTGGGGAGGTGTTGTCGGTATAAACCCGGATTTTAACCTTGTTGATAATACAGAGGTTACACAGCCGCAATTCGCATTCAGTTTTAAGGATGTTGGGTTTGCAGTTGAAAATTACGGCACCGATCCAGATCTGGATGTGGATTATCCTCCACATGAGTATCTCTCTGGAAAGGACCCACAGCTGGACAGGGCAATAGAGGAAGCACTTTCCGGATGAGGGTCACTCTTCTTCTCCGTTTTCCTCTAAAAAAGCCCGGTAATTGTCATCATCCATCTCCATGAAGAAGCTTCCCGTATAGCCACAGTTAGCACATACGTATGAGCCATAGACAAACTGTGATCCTGTCAGTATAGAATCCTTCCTGCATATCGGGCAAACCTTGTGCACATTAATGCAACTGTCCAACCCTAATCAATATTCCCATTTCTCCCATTTTTATAGAGTGAAAATCATTTATACCTAACAGGATTGTCCTTTTAAATGCTTACGGAACCTGAGATCCTGGATCATTCATGTATCCGTGCCATGAATATTACAAAGACATTTGGCCAGACTAAAGCAATCAACGGCCTTACTGTGGATATCAGCTGCGGAAGCAGAGTGGCTCTTCTGGGTCCAAATGGGGCAGGTAAATCAACAGTCCTTAAACTACTTGTGGGGCTCATGAAACCGGATTTTGGTGAAATCACTATTGGTGGTTACCCTGCGGATTCCTCAATGGAGGCAAAAAAGCTTCTTGGATATCTTCCAGAGGACGCAACTCCCTACATATCGCTGACTGTCAAGGAGAATCTTCAGTACGTGGGCGCTATAAGAGGGGTGCGGGATCTGGATTCAAGGATAGAATACCTTGTTTCTGAATTAGGTCTTCAGGACTTCCTGAGCACAAAAATACTTAAGGTTTCAAGGGGAACAAGGCAGAAGGTATCTGTGGCAATGTCCATAATACACAGTCCAAAAATAGTACTTATGGATGAGCCCCTGAATTACCTGGATATCCCATCCCAGGAGAATGTGATTCAGATGCTTTCACAGATGAATTCTACTTTTCTCATTTCCACTCACATTATGAGTATTGCCGAACGCCTGACAGATGATGTTATAATCATTGCAAGGGGGCAGGAGATATGGAAAGGAAAGAGGAATGAGCTCAGAAGCCTTGGGCATTCTGACGAGCCAGTTGAGGCAATTGTATCGCGGATGATGAAGAATGTCAGGTAAGGTGCTGGCTCTCCTTCTGAGGTCCAGATTCTCCAGGGGATATCTTGGATTTCTTGTTTTTATAGCTTTCCTGGACGTTTCGTCATTTATCTTCATTTCAGATACAGGCCTCAAATCCTCTGGACTAACATATTCAGTCATCTACCTTTCCGTATTCCTGATCCTTCTCATACTTATCACAGTTGTAACAGGCTCTGGCTCCCCTTTTTCTAAATCAGATCAGGATTTTCTCCTGCAGTTGCCAATTCCCAAGAAAACTCTGATATATTCAATATTCCTGGTTCAGTTTCTTTCCTTCGGCGCAATATTCTTCATTCTCTCTCTGGGTGCTGTGTATGCCTATCTTGGAAATCCAGCCAGGATGATAGAAATAGGGCTGGACGGGTTTCTGCTGGGGTTTCTTGTAACGCCCCTTGCAATATCCACATATAACCGGGTTCCATCCATCAGGATTGTAGTTGGTGTTGGCGTCTCTGCCCTTATAATTGTGGGGTCGCTTGGCTTTCCATACTCCCCAATCTCCATGTATCATGGCTATCCAGTCCAGGGGAATGTGGTGCTTGCTGCACTCCTGTTAGTATCTATATACTTTTCAATAGTTGAACTCAGCAGGGGCATAGAACCAAAGCAGAGAAGGCAGTTGAGTTCCACCTACAGTTATTCCATAAATTATGAAAGAGCAAGCCCATACAGGGCAGTCATGATAAATCACTTCAGTGTCGTCACTCTGGCCGGCCAGGGCAACGGAATGAGCAGAAGTGGAAGGCAGACATTCTCCGGAAGGCTCAGGCTTCCTGTAGCCGTAATGGTGATGGGAATTCTGGCTGCAGTATTCAGCCTTGTCTATATTCTGAGCGGCGGGCCTGATAAAAGCGGCTTTACATCCTCAAGCGGCACCTTTTTCGGCGGTTTCGGAATTATAATATTGTTTTATCTGAACTTTTTCCCAACCACATTCTTCATGGGGGGTGTGATACCATTTGAGAGGTTCTGGATTACAGCAACAGCATTTCAGCAGAGGGCCTATTACCTTATAACTGTAGGTTCCAAGATGCTTCAGACTGTAGTTCTGGAAGCCCCTTTCGTTGCAGCAATAATTATCATGGATTTAATCGGATATCACATTACATATGCTTTCTTCATAATTCTTCTTGTTATAACACCGCTTTACGTCTCAAATTTCATTATATTCTCCAGTTTTGCAAGGCCGGTGCAGGTGACAGAGAATGGTGCCTCTCAGGGAAGAAGTTCTGCAAGAAATTTCATCGCGGCTGTCCCAACTTTTGTATTCGCATTCTCCTATTTCCTCATAATATTCATCCCCATAGCCTCTCTGGTTCCAGTAATTATTTTTAGCTCTTTCCTTGCTTATTCCGCATTTAAGCAGGATTTCTGGGATAAAAGGGTAATGAAACTTGTGGAAAGAGGTTATGTATAAAAAATGGCTCAATAAATCTTGTTTAGCACGTTGTTTTTGAGATATGTGATTACCTTGAACATGTGGGACCTGACTCTTGCCCTTGCAAGTTCAGAATCACCTCTTTCTATTGCACTGAGGATTGCCTCATGCTCTTCGACCTCCTCCATCCTCCTGTCAAAACTGGTAAATAATGTTGTGCGGATGATTTTAAGTTTCAGCCTTATGGCACTTGTATACTCAGCAAGGTATCTGTTTCCGCTTGCCCTGGCAATCAGGGCATGAAATTTTCCATTAAGATCTGCCAGTTTTATGGGCTCCGGGTCTTTTTCGGAAACAGCCTGCTTTATGAGATGGAGAGCTTCCCTCAGTTCCTCAAGCTGGTTCTGGTCAACTCTCTCACAGGCAAGAGCAGCTGCCTCAGATTCAAGTATGGCCCTGAGTTCATAAAGATCCAGGATGTCCTTCTGATCCAGAAAGATAACGTTGTAATAGCGCCCGTTCCTTGATATAATTCCTTCAGCCTCAAGCTCAACAAGAGCCTCCCTTACGGGAGTTTTGCTGATATTAAGCTGAGCAACTATGTTATCAGGGCTCAGGGATTGGCCTGATCTGTACTTGCCTGACAGTATTGCGTCAAAAATATGCTTATATGCGATTTCCGTGAGTGTTTTGTCTGATTCCATCTGACACTAGATGGTTTAGTAATTCCGGGTATTTTAAATTCGTTATCTATAAGTAATTGTGATTATCCATCTTTCACAATAATATCACATGGAAGAGTTCTGGACAATGATCAGGGATATCTTCCCAGTAATTGAAGGAGAGAAAGTACTTATCTCTGTGAATTCTTTGAAGCTGAAATAACTGATGAAAACTTTTCCACTTCTGTGAAATGTCAGGTTCAGATGTTCAGAAATGCCATATGGGTTGGTAAAAACGGAAAGGCTAACATTCAGTGAATCTTCAGAAATACTGGAATTTGGGGCCATGGAAATGGAATAGTTTCCTGGTGCAAGTATGGTTCCATTAATCTTTTCACTGATTTGGGCAGCTTTTCCTGAGACCATTGAAATCCTGATGCCTGAAAAAGCAGAAACGGGATGGTTGCCCATCTCCATGTAGATTATTCCTCCAAACTGGTCAATTATACTGTACGTGGAGTTAAGGAGAAATCCGTTAGCCATGTACATCATGTTCCTGGAACTGTTCTTCCCAAGATAGAAATGAGTGAAATCAGCACTATATGTGTCAATAGCCACATATCTTGAAGGAGTGGAGTAATTATATTCGAAAGGAAGAGTCCAGTTGTAGTTCTGTACCATCTGTGGCATGTTATCCTGGATGAGCAATGAAGAGCCAGGGGGAACGTAATGGGGAGCACTGTTCAGGTACGAGAGATTTGGATTGTATGCCATGTATGATCTTGAGTTATAGTTCTCACCCAATCCAGCAACATAGGTGGCTATAACATTTCCTTCATGGCTCTCTGTGAACAGATTTCCAACAGGCGATAGAAATGCTGCAAGGAACACATTAAATGCAATCAGTGCCACAGCAATCTTCTTGACATTCCTGTAGCTGATCCTGATCTTTTTTCCTTTCATTAGCCTGGAGACGCCAATTATAGCTGCTACGAATATTGACGCGGATGTCAGAGAAGGATACTGATAGAGCATTGTATTAACGTAAGGATAATAACTGTTTACAAGGGCTAGAGCAATATATGGGATCATGGTAAGGAGGAACTCTATGCCTGCAAGCGAGAGGAAAAAAAGCGGGAGCATCAGGTAAAGAAAATAACCTATCTTGTATGGAATAGTTGCCTCCACAGGCGATCCGCTTGGGTTATATGTCAGAATCTGCCTGTTAAGATAAGACAGGAAATATGAAGGGCCATAATAGTAAACTATGAGGAGAAAGATAGCCAGCGTAATAACAAGCACTGGCATGGAAAGCCTGTTCCTGTATGGATCTGTTCCATGCAAACTGAAGTCCCTGTTCATAACATAAATTGCAAAGAATGCAACAATCACCGGCGAAAGAAAATCTGTGATGCTGGCAAGTATCAGGAACAGCAGGGAATAGGATGTTTTTCCCCTTAAGTAGAAATATACTCCAAAGAGAAACAGAGTGGGGAAGAAACTCATAAAATGGAAGTCAAACCAGAAGACTCCGCCAAGAGGATAATATATTATCCATAGTATAGCGAATGCAAGCGATACTCCTCTCTTTCCAGTAAGTTCCCTTGATATGAGGTAAATGGGAAGCGACCCAAGTGAAATGATAAATGCCTGAATATACTGAAGTGCTACAGGAACCGGGTACAGGTAATAAATCAGGCCAAGCGGAATGTAGATAAGTTTGTTAATGACAAGATTGGAGGCATTGATTCCGACATGTGTGACATTATACAGCGTCTGGGCTGCCAGACCCAGATCGAACACACTTGCCCCATAACTGGAGTATTTGAGATAATCTATGACAGAATAGATCAGAGTGTTGATTATTATGATGGCAATGGTTAATATCAGATATCTGTCAGACTTTCCGCGTTCCAATACTACCGGATAATAAAATAACTATAACACTTTTTCACTGTCATACAAATTTTTCAATGGATCAGTAATTTGAAAGATCATTCCATACTTCTTTCACTTTCCTCTCTATATCCTTGAAGCAGTCAGAGGAAAAAGGGTTAAAGCGGATTGCATCTCTCGCCAGAACTATGTCATGTGAATATGCAGGAAGCGCCATCTCTTTCATGGGTTCAGAAAGCAATGATTTCTCCCCCTCCATTAACAGGCGCCCGGTGATTAACGAAAGTACCATTGGCCTTAAAATCAGTTCTGCTGCAAGGAGATCTATGTCAGCACTATCAACTTCCGTTAATATGATTTTACCGAAAATTTTCATTATCAGGAATTCGCTATCAGTTCCTGTTTTCTCGGTAAGGAATTCTGCATCACCGTTATTGAGGATTCTGAAAATTCCGTTCACAACATGAAGGCCCCCGGTCAAAGTATCTCTTCGCCCAACCGGTGCACAGCATATCACCCTGACAGACAGTGGATCAGCAGATTCAAGAACCTTAAGGTACAGATCAGGAAATGAGTTTATTATGATGGTTCCTGAAAAATCATTCATTATTGCAATTAGTTCCTGTTCAGAAGTCAGGATCTTAAGGTTGTGATTTCTTTTTTTCAGATAATCGTAAATATCATTGGAGAAGAAGCCCGGATTATGGATAAGAATGATGTTTTCATTCATCTGGATCACATAATTCTTATGGTCTTTACTGTGGTGGAATATCTTTCTGCTATTATGTCCTCCAGCATCTTTCCGGTTTCCTGGGATTCCAGGCAGATTTCAACCGCCCCTTTATGGTCTATGGTAAATTTTGTACCGTCCTTTCTGTATATAACCAGCTCTCCTAGACTTTCACAGTCGAATCCCATGATCCATGATGATTCAATCAGATAGATAAATTGCTTTTTCAGGTAACAATTTAACTAATAGAAAAAAATTACAAATTGAAAAAAAATTACCGGCCCATCTGGGTTTTAAGGGATTTCATGTTAACTCCCGGTTTTATCTCATTTTCTGTTGTGAATGCTATTATATCCTCTGCGTAATGGCATTTCACCTTATGGCCAGGATTTATCTCTCTCTCCGGTGGGTCTTCCTCTTCACACCTTGAAGTAGCAAAGGGGCATCTGGTTGAAAAACGGCATGAATTACCAAATACCGGCCTGGGATTGCTGAAAATCTTATCACCGAGCTGTTCAAGTGTTCCGCCTTTAATCCCCATGCTTGCCACAATCAGCGCAACAGTATAGGGATGGGCAGGATGCAGCATTATAGTCTCTGTGACTCCGGACTCAACGATCTGGCCCTTGTACATGACCATTATACTGTCGCTTATGTATCGTGCTGACGCAATATCGTGGGTTATATAGAACAGGGAAAGGTGAAGTTCCTGCCTCAACTTCTTCATAAGGTTTAAAACTCCTGCCCTGAGTGAAACGTCCAGCATGGAAATTGGCTCGTCCGCAACAAGTATTTCGGGGTCCCTGACCAGTGCCCTGGCGATGGAAACCCTCTGTCGCTGCCCTCCGCTCAGTTGATGCGGGTATTTGTATATGTAGTCTTCAACCGGAGTCAGCTCAGCCAGCCTCATTGCTTCTCTCACCTTACGGTCTTTCTCAGCAGGTGACAGTTTGTCCTTCATAACATCGAGGGGCTCAGAAACGATCCGTCCTATTGAAAATCTTGGGTTAAGGCTCTGGAAAGGGTCCTGAAATATGGTTTGAACATGGTCCCTGAAATCAAAATGTGACTTCTCATCATTGAAATCTACCTCCGCACCATTTATTATAACAGATCCAGAGGTTGGTGTTTCCAGTATACCTATGATCCTGCTAATGGTTGTTTTTCCACTTCCCGTTTCACCTACTAGTCCCAGGGATTCTCCCTTTCTGATGTTGAATGAAACATTGTCAACAGCTCTGACCTCATCCTCTGCACTTCTCCGTTTTTCCTTCATCCCGGATCCTTTCAGGAAAATTTTCTGAAGGGATTTCACTTCCAGAACTATGTCTGAATTTATTATTGGTTTGAGAAGTTTGCCTCTAGAGACCTTCTGGCCTTCATGGGACT
>DARE01000003.1 GCA_002503205.1 Thermoplasmatales archaeon UBA447
TATGGCAGACAACGTTATAATAGTTTCAACAAACTACGTGCCTGGAAAAAAAATCACAAAGGTAATTGGTACTATCTGGGGGATTACAGTAAGGAGCAGAGGCCTTGGTGGAAATATTATGGCAGGACTCAGGTCTCTTGCTGGTGGTGAAATAACTGAATATGTCAAACTTCTTTCCGATGCAAGATCTCATGCAATGGACAGGCTCAGAGACAACGCAAAACAGCTTGGAGCCAATGCTGTTATAGATCTGAGTTTCGATTCTTCTGAGATAGGTCAGACCATGTCCGAGATTGTTGCATATGGAACTGCCGTTATTGTGGAAGACGTATCTGGAGATCTGGAGAGAGTCTCACTATCTTGAAAGGCTAACAAAGCATGGAAAATATCCAGAAAACTCCTCCAATTGGACTGAAGTCAAGATTAGGCGCAATTGGGATTGGAGTTCTATTTATGGTCGTAGCTCTGGTTGTTCAGGAAATCATAGAATCCATACCTACGATATATTTTCTTTTCACATCGGGTTCACATTCCCTATCACAAACTTTGCTAAATTTCGAAAAAGGCAACATGGTTCTTTACTCACTGTTTATCGGCTTGGTGGCAGGGTTTTGCCAGGAATTTTCAAAATTTGTAGCAGTTGATACAAGAAAACTTTCGCTCACAATTTTCGTGGGCCTTGGTTTTTCCTTTGTGGACATTGCAATTCTTTTGGCAGGAGATATTCAAGAATTTGCAAGCCTCACAACCTTCGCGGTGCTTCTAATCTCATTCAATGTTGTGGAATCGCTTATATTTCACCCATCTACAGCTCTCATACTTAAATGGGGGCATTTAAAATCAAGGCGTATGATCTCCCTTGTATATTCAGTTGCGGTACATGCTGCAATAGATGGTGGCCTGGTCTACACCGATCTGTTGATACTGGGGAACGTACATCTTTACAAAATCTTGAGCCTTGAGTACTGGGGAATAGTATTTGCACTAACCCTGATTACAGCAATAACAGCCTTCATGCTAACAAGGGGCCTTGAGGAATTACCTGTAAAAGAGGAGCCAGTTGTTTACTGACAGAAAGATCATGAGAGCCTTCTGTGCAGTATGGCTCTCTGCAGCAGCATGAGATGTTTCTTCTCTCTGGAAGGGCTGCAGAATATGGTTTCTTTTGTCACTTCAATTTCTGTCAGTTTTGACTTATGCATCCCTTCGACCTCAAAAACAAGTGTTTCTATCCTTGGCAGGTCTTCCTTAGATGGCATTTCTTCATATTCTCCAACAAGGCCATCGGCATCCTTCATTTCGCAGAATTCAAAATTAAGTGCATATTTGCCAGAATCGCCAATTGAAAAAACCTCCCTCCCATCGTCTGATTTTCCGAATTCCTCAAGAAGTATCTGAAAAATGTGGTGTGTATAAACCGGAATCTCCTCAACTGGGTCATCCCTTGTAATTCCTTCAATTTCCTTCCTGATCATGTCATCTGCCTTTTTCAGGTCTATTTCGTCAGCCATCAGAATAGTATATGAAAAATATTATTAAAGTTAAGGCATGAGTCGTTCTTTTCTTAAGTGATTAAAAAAAGTACAGAAATAAAGATATTGTCCTTGGCTATACAGTATGACATGGGGTTGGGAAAGAGGGATCTTGATAGAAAGAAAAAGAGCCTTGAGAACAAGCTGCAGGAACTTGAGGATAAGGCAAGGAAGAATCCTCTTAATAAGCAGTTGCAGGAAGAGATAAAGGAACTAAAGAAAAAAATTGAGAAATAACAGGATTAAGCTGGATAGTTTCCTTTTACAAAGAGCGGAAGGGCCACTGTGGACAAATCATGCCCATTTTTCAGGCCCCTGACTATTTTTACCGGCCTGTACATGCTTTTGAACTCTTCCCTTATTGCATTCTTCAGGGGTGTAAAAAGCTCATTCCCTGCCGCAGCAATCCCTCCACCTATAATTACTATTTCAGGGTCAAGAATGTTTATGATATTTACTAGTCCAACAGATAGGTAATAAATAGTCTCCTCAATTATTAGCTGAGAAAACATATCGCCCTTCTTCTTCAACTCAAAAACTTTCCTGGCGTCTATCTCGTTTGGCTTCAAAGACGATAGGAGCTCACTTTCCCTGAGAGCAGTTATGTTCTCAGAAACCCTTCTTGCAATGCCCCTTCCTCCTGCAATTGCTTCAAGGCAACCTCTTCTGCCGCATCCGCAGACAGGGCCATTTGACATGACAACCATATGTCCAAGTTCCCCGGCCATGCCATGTGCACCTCTGTATAACTTTCCGTTGAGGAAGGCCCCTCCACCAATTCCGGTGCTTAGAGTAATATAAACGAAATTGTCAACACCCCTCCCCGCTCCGAAAACCTTCTCGGCAATAGTGGCGGCTGTTGCGTCATTTTCAAGGAAAGCCTCAACCTGAAATTCCTCAGAAAGCTTTGCTGCAACTGGGAAATTCTTGAGTCCCAGTATATTTGGGGACGATATTACTATGCCTCTGTCAGAATCCACAAGGCCGGCAAAAATAATGCCTATTGAGTCTGGCCTTGAGACTCCATTGTCGTTGAGTAGTTTCCAGCCCATCTCCGTGAAATCGCTCAGAAGTTTCCCAGGTCCGAGATGTCTGACTGTGGGCTTTCTGAGAGATGCAACAATCTTGCCATCACTTTTTCCAAGAACAGCTGAAATCTTTGTGCCGCCAACGTCAAAACCGAGAATATAACCTGACATCACAACACTATACTTCCTTTATTAATAAACCAATAATATTCATAGATCTAGTGCAGGAGATTTTAAATGTTATACAGGGATTAAATGCTCTTGGCTCTATCTGACTCTTTCGACGAGGAGAATAAGACCATCAAGCCTTAGAATTCTTACATTTTCCCCCTCAGAGATTTTATTTCCGTCGCTGGACTTCGCTTTCCATCTTACTCCTTCGACGGATATCCATCCGGTTGGATCAAGATCATTGACAACAGTAGCAATCTTGCCGGTCATTGATTCTTTCCCCGTGACCTTTTTAACCCTCTGTGATTCTATTGCCTTCATTATCATGAGGCCGGCAAATACAATGATAAGCGCGATGACAAGAGTCTCAATTAGATCAATCTTGTAACCCTGGGTAATCAATGCAGTTTTCCAAAAGTTATCAATATTCATTGAGAGATCAAACATTGCTGCCCCTTTAGATTAATTCTGAAAGTACTCTGGTAATTAATGAATAATACGAACCCTAAGATAAATTTAATGGTAACTGCGCTATTAGGTTGATATGCATAGGACCTATATAGGCCAGATTTCAGATAAGAAAGACGGAGATGAAGTGCATTTATTTGGCTGGGTACAGGAAGTTAGAAAACTCAAGAAACTTTCTTTTATTGTTCTGAGAGATCATACTGGGAACATTCAGATAACAATTAAGCCGGAAAACGTTTCTACATATGATGAAATAACAAATGTCAACAGGGAATCTGTTCTTTCTGTGATTGGACATGTTTCCTTAAATTCGGGAGCCAAGTCAGGCGTTGAGATAACCGCAAAAGAGGTTGAGGTCCTGAACAGTTCTGAGGCACCACTTCCTCTGGCAATTTTTGAGGGTATCCAGTCTGATTTCGAAACGAGGCTCAATAACAGGTCTCTTGATTTAAGGGAGCCTTCCCACAACCTTATATTCAGAATAGAAAGCAGTCTTCTCTGGGGAATTAGGAAATACATGCATGAACAGGGTTTTCAGGAAGTTCATACCCCAAAAATTGTGGCTTCAGCAACTGAGGGAGGTGCAAACCTCTTCAGGGTTAAATATTTTGAAAGGGATGTTTTCCTTAACCAGAGCCCGCAGCTCTACAAAGAGATGCTTATGGCCTCCGGAATGGATAAGGTTTTCGAGGTGGGCCCTGCATTCAGGGCTGAAGAACACAATACTGTCCGCCACCTCAATGAGTTTACCAGTATAGATATTGAAATGAGCTTCTGCGATCACAACGAGGTGATGAAGATTCTGGAGGAGTCTGTAAATAGCGGACTCAGAGTGGTATTTGAGAGATTCGGGGATGAGGTCAAAAAGATTAATCCTGATCTTAAGATACAGACTATTCCATTCCCCAGAGTTACATACAGGGAGTGCATTTATCTTCTTTCGAAGGAAGGTGTGGAGGCAAAATTTGGCGAAGACTTCAGCCCTGAGCAGTTAAGATTGATAGGCAGGCATTTTCCTGGCTTTTATTTCATAACAGAGTGGCCATCTGAAGTCAGGGCATTCTACACAATGCCCAAACCAGGAGATCCTGATGTTACAAATTCTTTCGATCTTCAATATGGTCAGTGGGAATTAACTTCTGGGGCTCAGAGAGTCCACGATCCTAAAATGCTGGAAAATAGGTTAATAGAAAAAGGTTTGAATCCTGAAGATTTCAATTTTCACCTGAATGCCTTCAGGTATGGTATGCCTCCTCATGCCGGATGGGCCATCGGTTTGGAAAGACTCACAATGATCCTCTTGAATCTTCCGAACATAAGGGAGGTATGTCTATTTCCTCGCGATAGAACCAGAGTTGTTCCTTGATTCTCTCCCCCTCTTTCTTTCATTTTCCGAGAGTATCTCCTCCCACTCTTCATTGCTGGCTATTTCCAGGTCCTCTCTAGAAACTCTGTTCCTGGCCATAGGCTTCAAAAATATACATGAATTCTGATATTTTAATCTTTTCATAATGAAAATTTTGTGTATTTTCATAGAGGTTGCCTGATAGGCTTATAAATTCTGAAACAATACTTCAGTATGAAAGATTCAGTCCCTCCAGTTAAGGATGTGACAGTAATTGGCTCAGGAAATATGGGAAGTTCGATTGCTGAAGTGATGGCCTTTAATGGATGCCAGGTCACACTGATCGATATTGATGAAAAATTGCTGGAAAGGGGTAGAAAGAATATAGAAAGGGTCCTTCAGTCGAATTTCAAATTTACGGAAGGAAGGGCTGAAAAGGAGGTTTCCAGAATAGAGTCACTTGGGATTATTCTCACCGAAGAGCAAAAAAGCGCAATAAGAAAGAAGTTTCCCAAAGGAGATGCAAATTCACTGACTAACAGTGTTATGAAAAAGGTCCGTACAACAACAGATTACTCTGAAGCAGCAAATTCTGAGTTCGTGTTCGAAGCAGTATTCGAAAAAAAGGAAGTGAAGCGAGAGCTCTTCCGAAGACTTTCCGGAATTCTTCCCGAAAAAACTATTCTTGCTTCAAACACCTCTTCACTTAGCATTACTGAGATTGCAGGGTCATATTCAAAACCGGAGAACACGGCTATAGCCCATTTCTTTAACCCGCCATATACTCTGCCTCTTGTGGAGATCGTCCCGGGGATTCGTACCTCCGAGTCTACGGTTGAGAAGTTGATCTCATTTATATCTGGGCTGAGGAATCACAGGACAGGAATGGTACCGATACGCGTAAGAGAGTCACCTGGGTTCGTTGTGAACAGGATTCTCGTTCCCATGATAAATGAGGCCATAGCATTATACGGCGAAGGCATTGCCTCAAAGGAAGATATAGATCGGGCAATGAAACTGGGTGCAGGAATGCCGATGGGCCCTCTGGAACTTGCAGATATGGTAGGCCTTGACATACTTCTGGATGTCGCTGAAGTTTTTGTTAAGGATTTCGGTGACCAGAAATACAGAGCTCCCTACAACCTTAAGAGAATGGTAGCAGCTGGAGATAATGGAAGGAAATCCGGAAAGGGTTTCTATGAATACAGGTGAGCAAGTCAACAGGTTAGAATCTACTTTACTTTCAGGTCCTTTGCCTTCCTGTTTATGAGCACCACTGTGGGGCTCACGACGTATTTTGTTTTTGATATCCTTGCTACAGAAAGCAAGGCAGTTCTGCTTCTTGTGTTATAGAAATGGGCCCTCATCTCCTCCGCCAGGCTTTTAGTCATCGACAGCTCCACATATATTGGATTGCCAAGATGATACCAGGTGGCTATTATTGAGCCCTTGTCTACAGACATCACATCCTCCCGGTCCACCTCAAAATCAAACCGTTGCCCAACTTCTATTTTCAAATCTTTTACCTAGATGTATGAAAAAACTATGTTATTTAAAAATTTTCTATATTGGTTAAGACAAAATTCGCAGTGTTTTTAGAGTTTTTGCTTGAAAATATAACTCACTCGTCCTCTATAAGAATCTTAACACCAAGCAATTTCTCAAGTTTCCTGGCAACCTTTATCTCTGGCATTAAAACTCCACGTTCGATGCTGGCAATAACATTTCTTCTTTCAAGTATTTTCATTGCCAGCTCATCCTGAGTTATAGCCAGCCTCTCCCTTCCATTCCGTATTATTTCTGCATAATCTGGATCGACCTGATATTTCTCAACGTCATCTCCTTTGTGTTTCCGCGGCCTCTGTTTGACAGGCGGCAACGGAATGCTCTTTTTTGGCATCTGGACAGAGATCTGTGGGCCGGTTGTTTTCTCGGGCCTTCCACTCCGGATGCTATCCGCAGGAGTCCCAAATCTGGAGCAGTCATCGCAGACATTCAATATGGTGCTGTCAATCCTGACCTTGTTCAGCTTCGGTACCTGTTTTCCGCACATCTCGCAATAAACTGCCATGGTCACTATATTGCAGTATGTTCTAAATAAATGTTCTCAATCATATGGTGTGAACTTCAGGTCAGAGGGCATACTGGAAAATGGAGGGAAAATCTACACAGAAACAATGCAGAGAACTCCATTGTATGGTGAGGACATCATAAGGGTGAGGGGGAAATTATACAGAGAATGGGATCCGAAGAGGAGCAAGTTATCCGCAGCCATAAGGAAGAACCTCAGGCACTTTCCGATTAATGTTAACTCTTCATTGCTTTATTTGGGCGCATCCACTGGCACAACTGTAAGCCATATTTCTGATATATGTAAAAATGGCAGAATAACGGCAGTTGAGAAGGCTTATGAGCCATTTTCAAAGTTGTTGAGACTCTCAGAATCAAGAGCCAATATTTTCCCTATTCTAGAAGATGCCTTAAAAGTCGAAAAATACGGGCATTTCATCGACAAACCGGAGGTTCTTTACCAGGATATAGCACAGAGAAACCAGGCACAGATATTCAATACTGTGTCGTCTTCGTTCAAAAGCATTGAAGCCGGCATACTTATCATAAAGGTCAGGGCAGTGACCAGCAGAAAGGGTAATGAAGAGGTTCTGAAGAACCAGCTGGAGATTATAGAGAATTATAAGGTTAAGGAACTGGTCGACCTCACACCATATTCAATTGCCAATTATCTGGCGGTTCTTTCATGAAGTTAAGCAGGTCTGATCAGTTAAAACCAAAGCTCGGGCAAATTTCTTAATCAGGGAAAAAATAGGGTAAAGTAATTATGTCTTCATTCGAGGAATACTTTTCAAAGCATGCTTCTGAATATGCCAAAAGCAAATCGCATAAAAGTGGCGAGGATCTCAAATCTCTTCTAACAATCGTAAACCCGGAAAGTAGCTGGAAAGTCCTGGATATGGCTACAGGGACTGGATTTACAGCCATGGCCATAGCCCCTTTTGTTTCTGACGTTATAGGTCTTGATGCTACGGAGGAAATGTTATCAAATGCAGTTATGCTATCTGAAAAATCGGGTTTGCGGAACGTTAAATTCATCAAGGGCAGAGTAGAACACAGCGGTCTTGAAGGTGGCAGCTTCGATCTTGTAACATGCAGAAGGGCAGCACACCATTTTCCAGATAAAACTGCTTTCGTCGTGGAATCAAAAAGGGTACTCAAGGATGGCGGGTTATTTGCTCTTATAGATATGGTTAGGCCTGAGAAAGATAAAGACAATGTGAGAAACAGGCTTGAAATTCTCAGGGACAGCTCCCATGTGGACGCTCCAACTGTTAAATTCTGGAGTGACTTGCTTTCGAAAAATGGGTTTAGAGAGGTAGAAACAATTTCAACGAAGGAAAGAATTGCATTTCCAGACTTCCTTAGCCCGGTAAATGTGGATTCTGAAGAGGGTAAGGCTTGCCTGGATTACCTGAAATCTATTTCCAGGGAGAGTCTGGTCAATGCAGACATAGATCCAGATGATCTATCCATTATTAAGGAGAGGGTTATTTTCTTATACAGAAAGGTGGAGTGAATGCCAGAGGGACAAAATCCGGAACTGGACCTTGATTTCTTTCATAGGAATGGCTTTGAAAACAGGAGATGTGTTTCATGCGGCGGATATTTCTGGACAAAATCAACTGAGAGAAGAACATGTGGCGACCCTGCATGTGACTCCTACACATTCATAGGCACCTCCACAACTGACAGGCCCTATGATATGGATGCGATGCGTTCAGCATTTATAGACTTCTTCAGAGGTACTCATGGTCTGGTAAATCCCTATCCGGTTGTTCCCAGATGGAGAGATGATGTTCTTCTCGTTAACGCTTCGATTTATGATTTTCAACCTCATGTCACTTCAGGAAGGGTCAAACCCCCAAGGAATCCGCTGGTAATGTCCCAGCCATCCATAAGAATGAACGACATAGATCTCGTTGGAAATACAGGTCGGCATCTCTCCAGTTTTGAGATGATGTGCCACGATGCCTTCAACAGCGAGAAGGAGCAGGTATACTGGAAAGAGGAAACAGTTTCCTACTGCTTTGAATTCCTCACATCCCGTCTTCACATCGAAGCAGATCTTATAACATTCAAGGAAAAACCATGGTCAGGAGGAGGGAACGGGGGGAATGCATTTGAAGTATTCATCAAAGGTGTAGAGGTGGCAACCCTCGTCTTTATGGATCTAATAGAAAAGGAGGATGGCGAGTTTGAGATAGATGGGAAAAAGTACACGAGAATGCCTCTCAAAATAGTGGATACCGGTTATGGCCTGGAAAGGCTTGTCTGGCTTTCACAGGGTTCCAGCACCATATATCAGGCGGTATTCCCGGAGGCACTGGCATATATTTCAGAAAAGATAGGAGTCAAGCTCGATAATAAACTGCTCAAGAGAGTATCCGAGATATCTGCAAAACTTGAACCTTTCAGCCAGTCAAAGCTTCTCAATACTCTTGATAAAGAATTCCCTGGGAGCTTTTCAGAGATAACTGAAGCTTATTCCCTTTACAGGGATATTTTTGCCCTCTGTGATCACACAAAAACAATCACAATAATGCTCTCAAACTATGTAATACCCTCAAACGTGAAGGTAGGTTATCTGCTCAGGCTTCTCATTCGAAGATCGGAGTACCTTATTGAAAGGCTCGGGCTTGATTCCAGTATAATTGATCTTATATCAATTCATAAAAAATCCCTGGGTCAGATAATCCCTGATCTTGATTTGGATTTTATTCAGCGGATTCTCTCAATTGAGGATGAAAAATACAAAATTCTGATGACAAGAGGCAGAAACACAATCCTCAGAATATTTGACAGAAAAAATAGCATAACTGAAGAGAACTTCGTAGAGCTTTACGATTCCGAAGGCCTTAATCCTGAAATTGTGGCAAAGGTGATAAAAGAGGAACGTGGAATCGTAATCTCAGTGCCAGAAAATTTACGATCTCTGGTTGTAGCAAAACACGAGAACCTTGGAAAGAAAAAAGGTTCAAAGTATAAGGAAGGATACCCGGACCTTTACACACGGCCTCTTTATTATGATGATACTTCAATCAGTGAATTCAATGCTGTCGTCCTATTCTCAAGGGGCAAGGATATAATAACAAATCAGACAGCCTTTTATCCTGAAGGGGGTGGTCAGCCATCGGATACGGGGTATTTTATTTACGGTAGGAAGAATATAAGCATGCTCAAGGCAGAGAAGTCAGGAAAATCAGTGGTCCATCATCTTTCAGAAGAAATACCCGAATCATCGAGGATTATAGGGAAAATTGACAATGAAAGAAGGCAACGCCATACGGTTCACCACTCAGCAACTCACCTTTTGCTTGGAGTTCTGGTGAAAGAACTTGGCCCTCACGTATGGCAAACAGGAGTCCAGAAGGGATTCGACTCTTCAAGAATTGATTTTACCCACTACGAAAAACTTACAGAAGAACAGATAGACAGAATCGAAAGATCAGTATTCAAGGCTATTACAGAAGGGCACCGTATAACTGTTCGGAATATTGAGTGGAACAAGGCAATAGATCTTTACGGTTTTAGACTCTTTGAAGGGGGGGTACCGGAGGATGACAAGATAAGGGTAGTGGAAATAGCTGATATAGATGCTGAAGGCTGCGGAGGGACCCATCTCAAAAATACTTCTGAGATAGGATTCTTCAAAATACTCAAGTCTGAAAGCATACAGGAGGGGATACAAAGAATAACTTTCTGCGCAGGGCCAGCTGCATTTGATTATGTGAATAGCGTTAAGAAGGAGGTTGACAACATTTCCTCTAAATTACGTGTTAGCCCATCAAAAATAGGTGAATCAGTAGAGAAAATTCTGGATGAAAACACGGATATGCGCCGTGAGATTCAGGAAATGGTAAAGAGGGAATCTGAGAATACCCTATACAGAGCCGATAGAATAAATCTAGACAAGGAGTCCTACTACTTAGCTGAAATTCAGGACCAGAAAATTGAGGATTTCCTGGCAAAATATATCCTCTCAGCGAACAGGGAGGGAGCCATCCTTTTTAACCATTCCAGTTCTGGAATAGGAATTTATTCACCTGCTGGCCTGGCAGAAGGCGTACTGAACTTCATTCAGAAGAAGACTGATAGTATTGAAATAGAGAGTAGCAGCAAAAAAGTGGTCAGGCTGAAATTTAAAGTTAGCGAAGATGCAAAATTAATAAGGGAGATTTTAGTTGAAGCTGGAAGCTAGGGTCAAAATTGAAGGAATTAAGCCAGGATGCCTTGAAGGCTATTGTTAAAAAATACTTTGACTTCTCGTCATGGGAAGATGATTCAGTAAATCCCTCTTTTACAGTGGAAAATTTTGACTCATATCCTGAGGAGAATTTTGAAAACCTTGCCGAAGAGCTTGAAAAACATGGAGTGATAGCATTTACAGTAGGAAGGTCTCCAGTTAAGATCTCCCTTGTAAGGAACGTTAGACACGAAGCAAAATCTGAGAAGTACATAAAGACTGGGCTCATCATCGCTACCCTGATTTCTGTTGGATATTTTGGCTACTCCTATCAGTCTTCATACGACCCTAATGGGACGATGATCTACAATCTAGGCTCATCTATTCTTTTCTACCTTGTTCCGATATCAGTGATAATGGCCTCCAGGGAGTCCATCAAATATGCTGTCCTGAAGAAGAACGGGATGAAATATTCCCCTTCCATAATAATACCTGATCCACTTGGCCTTGGAACAATGGGTCTGATAAACTCATCGAGCACCCCTTACAGAAGCAGGAGGATCATGATTGAAGTAGCCTCCTATTCACTTTTGATAGGATTTTTAGTATCTCTTATTTTCTATGTTATTGGTTCAGTATACACTACAGCCATCCCTCCGGCAACACAGGCAGTAAATTTGCCGGTCCAAAGGATAGGCTCCCCAATATTTATCGGCCTCATCATGGGGAAGTTTATCCCGACAAGTGCGATACCTGACACTCTTGCATTTGCTGGCTGGGTCGGGTTGGTGACAACCTCTTTCAATGCTTTGCCTCTTGGGTTCCTCGACGGGGGTCTGATCAGCTCATCTTTCTTGGGGAAAAATTCTGTATATCTTTCTTATGTTTCGCTTCTGGCTATTGTTGCGCTGACAATTTTCTATGACCCGTGGATAATACTTGCACTGTTTGCACTTTTCGTAGGGCTGAAGGGCCCACAGCCCTTAAATAATGTCAACTCTCTCAGGCAGCGTTCCAAGTTTCTCATAGTTCTCTCATTTATTGTCCTGATCGCTGGCCTTGCACCAGTTCCAATACACACATCTCTGAATCAGTTCAGCGTTTCTACAAACACTGATGCATTCATAGAATATACCGGCCACAATGGGAGTATCGCCTTTCAGGCGATGATAATAAACAATGGGGCTTCATCAATAATACCCGGTTTTTCATTTTCTCCAGCAGGGGACCTGCATATTTCCGGTTCTGGTGCACCAATTCCCTCGGGTGGAAAAAGGAACTATTCCTTTACATTCAACTCAACAGCGTTGAGATCACCCGGGATCTACAATTATAACTTTACAGTGTATTCAGGGACATACTCCAAAAGTGTCCGGATGATGGTTATGAATGTAAATGAAACAGAGGTGTTTCAGTTCAATTATTCCAATCCATATTACAAGTTTATGAGTGGAAACCTGACTGGTGCCGTTCTTTCCCTATCCTCTGTGGTCAACGAGAGTCTGAATGTAGCAGAATTCAGTTCCGGCGACAGTTTTCAGATGGATATAAACGGTGGGGCATCCTATTACAATGCATCATATTCTGTTATGTTAAAGGGAATAACGGTCTCTCCTACAATGGACCTGAAGATTCCAATTGTGATGAAAAAATACGCATCACCTATATATGTGGTTGCCTATAACTCTTCATTTGATGCGGCTATTGCGGTCATAGAAGGTTGATGACATGAAAGCAGCTTTTTTTGTAAACCCCCGGGCAGGTTGTGGTATCCGCTATAATATGATCGGTTCAGATACAATCGATATTTCAAGATGCGGCCAGTCAGAATCAAAGTCTCTCGCATTATCCTTCCTGTCATTGATTCGAAATTACAATGATGAATTTTTAACTGCATCAGGGGCTATGGGGGAAGATTACTTAGAAAAAACCCCAGGTCTCAGGTACAGTGTCATATATTCGGCTGATGATAAGACAGACTCTTCAGATACTGAAAATTTCCTGGAGGCAGCTAAAGCCGAAAAGCCAGATGTATTGGTGTTTGTAGGGGGAGACGGCACCGCTTCCGTCGTGTGCCAGTACGGGTGGGACGGGCCTGTTATAGCAGTTCCGGCAGGAACAAAGATGTTCAGTTCTGTTTTTCCTGTTAATGTGAAGCGGGCAGCAGAAATATTTAACAGTTTGAAAAGACACGGCTACCCTAATCTGAGATGGGGAGAGGTTGTGGACATCGATGACGACCGGGACAAGGAAAAGCAATTTAAAATGAGGCTAATGGGCTATCTCAAGGTTCCTGACAGCGAGAACATAATTCCAGTTTCCAAGGCAGAAACTGACGGAGAGACTGAGGACGAAGTAATTGGCTGTTTTGCCTCTTCACTTGACAGTGGAACCTATATTCTTGGACCTGGAAACACTACCAAGGCGATAATGTCTGAAATTGGGCTTAAGGGGACTGTTCATGGGTTTGACATAGTGATTGGAAAATCTCTTGCAATCAAAGATGCATCCCGTGAAGATATCCTTGCAAATGCAGGAGAAGCCAGGCTTGTCCTTTCGCCATTGGGGAAACAGGGGTTCATCCTTGGCAGAGGTAACAGGCAGGTAGATGCACCCATAGTTGAAAAAATAGGTTTCAACAGGATCATCGTATTAGCTACACATAGGAAACTTGAAGGGCTGGAGGCTCTCTACTTCGATATTCCTGGATATCGCGGAGCTATCCCTGAGTTCCTGAAAGTAATAACTGGCTGCGGAAGATTTAAGCTTTTAAGGACAAAGTTTTAAGGATGGCAAACATCTGTAAATGAAATAATTCTTAATATATGAGGCATTATCTTACCTTGTCTTTAAGAAGAGGCGAAGCTTGAAGGGTAAAAAAGGTGAAGGAAGGGGGTTTTCTGATCTTTCCAGATTTGTGAAGAGGTCACCACACTGGTCATATCTCCTTCTTGGTGCAATTGCTTTCAATCTTGTTAATTATTTCATTCTGAAAAATGTGAATATAGTCCTGTTTGGAATAGTAGGCTCTTATATACTGCTCATAACACTTGATTACCTCTTTGTAAGGTTTGTAAAAATCTCATTCCCCCTTAAGAGGATCCTATACCTTGATTTTGCATCCTTCTCGATCTCGATGCTATTCTTCTGGGTACTTTACCTTTTCAGGGTGTTTGGAAATAATTATGAAATAATGTTAATGGTTGCCATATCCTCTGCAACTCTCTTGAGGGTACTCATATTCTACACGTATTACTCAGACAGACCTCTTAGGCTGGCTGTGCCGTCACTTAATTACACTTATTCGGCAATACTTTGCCTGTTTCTCATATTCCGGCAGTGGTACGAAATAATTCCTTTTGTTGTTTCTTCAGTGATTTACCTGATTGGAGGGATAATCTTCATCAAGAGTTCTACTAAAGAATTCAACAAAAGATATGGTGTAAGCGCTTCAAAAATTTTGCAGATGTTTCTCAATTACAATTCTGAAAGGGATCAGGATGAGGTCGGCAAGAAATTCTTCTCAAGAATCTATAGCCATTCCACAAAGGTACCGGTTAAGGTTATGGATATTCTAAGGGAAGATGGCTCAAGAATGGTTACTTCAGTTTTTCCATACATACACCCAGGACCATTTGGCGAATTGGGCTCCAGCAACCTTCCCATAAGGCTGCAGAAGCTTTTAACAGAACTTGGCTCGGATGTTATGACATTCCACACAACCACAACAAACAGCAACAACTGTTCTGGAGACGAAGATATCTCAATAATTGCAGATGCTGTTAAGCAGTGCATTGAGAATATGGAATACTCTAAAACAGTATCAAGGTTCAAGAAAATAACTTCAGGAAGGATTGTGATTGGACTGCAGAAATTCGGAGACTCTGCCTTTGGTGCCATAATACCTGAAAAGGAGCATTTTGATGATGTCAAACTCAAGGAGGGCATGAAAATAATTTCTCATGTGGAACAGAAACATGCCAAAAATCTCGCTCTGATAGATGCTCAGAACTATTTTGCAGAGAAAACGAGGGAACTGGACAATTGCAGCTTTCTCTCCAAGACATTTACAAGGGAACTTGATAGGCTTGAGAGCAAGTATCCTGCAAGGGTAGGTTACTACAGAATTTACGAACCAACCAGTGAATTGGGTGCCATGGGGATTCAGGTGATCTCCATAGATGCGGGAGGAAAGATAAACTCAATAGTCCTTACTGATTCTAATAATATAACTTCTGAAGTAATAGATGCAGCCCGTGAATTAGTTGGTGACACCGTTTACTCTCTGGAAATATATACAACAGATAACCATTCCCTGAACGCTAACAATCTCGACATCAACCCATTGGGAAAATCCGGAAACATTTCAGGTATCGCTGAAATGATAGCAAGGTGTGTCGCATTATCCATAAAGGACATACAGAACGTCAAAATTGGCTTCGCAACTCGCACAGTGAAAGTAAGGATGGGCCAGGAAAATGCATATCAGAGCCTCATAGATTCAACATTCCGGTCGTTGAAGGCAGCAAAATATACAATACTCATCACCCTGCCGTCAAGCATAGCCGCCTCGCTGCTGGTCTTCAGATTCATCTTTCCATTTGCATAATTATACGAATTACAATATATTGTAAGGTAATTCGGGGTCTGTCAGCTGTTGTCTGACCTTTATGTAGGTAAGTTTGTACTAAATACGGTATTTACTGGGTCATGTGTCAGGTGCCATGAAAATATTTAAATATTGGAAAAAGAATCTTCCCTAATGGAACTGGTAGCTGACGGAAACATAATCCGTTCATTAAACAGAAGTGAGCTTAGGAGAAAAGTCCTATTCCACTTACTTTCAATATATCCTTACAGGTCTTACCTGTCAGAAATATCAAGGGCTGTAAAATCAGATCCCTCAAATGTGAAGGGGTGTCTGGAAGGGCTTGGTGTAAGATACACAGGGGAGGAGTCACTTATAGGTTTGGGGCTTGTTTCCGTTGAGCAGACGAAAAACGGATTCAAATATTACAAGATAAATCCGGAGTTCATAGAGGATATAAAATCGCTTAAGACTATGTTCAATCACAAGAAAGTCTTTGCCGTTGAGATCAACTGAATCTCATTGCTGTGATTTGAAAGGGTGCAACAGAGTCCATAATCTAATTCTTTCCAATATACAATCTGTATGGAAACTTATCCAGGTTTTTAATCCCTATTGAATATCTATTAGATAAACTGGGAGCAATATTCAATTCCATTTATTCATTTAAGGAAAAGGAACAGGCTATAAGGAAAGTTGTGGTACTATGGTTGATGATACTCAATGATTGTGAAAAAAGGTTGAAATAATTGCTGAACTGTAAAGGATTTGAAAACCAGGTGTTAAAATAGAGCGAATTTATTTAAGAAAGGCTTAATTATCTTAATTCCATTGTGAGTAAGGTGTCTGATACGGTAGAAAATGTAGATGAATGGGTAAAGAAGCTCAACATCACATCTACAAAAGATATTCAGGTTCCAAAGGTTCTTTTCGATCAGGTTATAGGACAGGAGGAAGCTGGAGAGGTCGTCAAGAAAGCCGCAATGCAAAAGCGGCATGTACTTCTGATTGGAGAGCCCGGTACGGGAAAATCAATGCTTGCACAGAGCATGGTTGATTTCCTGCCTAAAGATGAGATGGAGGATATTCTTGTTTTTCCCAACCCTGAGGACTCAAACCGCCCAAAAGTCAAAACTCTTCCCGCTGGCAAGGGTAAAGAGATAGTAAGGCAGTATCAGATAAAGGCTGAAAGAGAGAAAAAGGACAGGTCCAGAGGAATTTTATTTGTTGTAATTGCAGTCATATTCCTTGGCCTCGTTGCCTCATACGCCCTGAATAATTACACACTGGTGTTTATAGCAATATTCACTGCGGTTTTTATCTGGATATTCATGGCAATGAATCCAGGAGTAAGGATGGAGAAAGCCATGATACCAAAGTTACTGGTAACACACTCTCCAAACGACAAACCGCCTTTTATAGACTCAACAGGTGCCCATTCCGGTGCCCTGCTGGGCGATGTCAGGCATGATCCGTTCCAATCAGGGGGGTTGGAAACACCATCCCACGACAGAGTGGAAGCCGGAAACATTCACAAGGCGCACAAGGGTGTACTATTCATAGACGAAATGAATCTACTTCGGCCAGAAAGCCAGCAGGCTCTACTTACTGCAATGCAGGAGAAAAAGTACTCCATATCGGGGCAGAGTGAAAGGAGTGCTGGTGCAATGGTGCAGACAGAACCGGTTCCATGTGATTTTGTTCTTGTTGCAGCAGGAAACCTTGATGCTATACAGGGGATACACCCTGCCCTCAGATCAAGAATTAGAGGTTATGGGTATGAGGTTTATGTGAACAACCTCATGGATGATAATGAGGATAACAGGAACAAAATAATTCAATTCATTGCCCAGGAGGTTGTCAAAGACAAGAAGATCCCCCATTTTGACGTATCCGCTGTAACTGAGATACTGAAGGAGGCTCAGAAGAGGGCCGGGCGCCAGGGAAAGCTTACCCTGAGGCTCAGGGAGCTTGGCGGCCTTGTGAGAGTTGCTGGAGATATAGCAATAGATGAAAAGTCTGAATTCGTGACCGCTAAGCATGTGACTAAAGCTAAAACTTTAAGCAAGCCACTTGAGCAGCAGGTTGCCGACAGATCAATAGAGGTTCGCAAGAGTTACCAGACATTCAGGACTGAGGGTAATCAGATAGGAATGGTAAATGGACTGGCTGTCGTTGGCGCGAACTCAGGAATGGCAGATTACACAGGAATTGTTATGCCGATCGTTGCGGAAGTAACTCCAGCTCAGCATAAGGGCAATGGAACGGTGATAGCAACAGGGAAGCTTGGTGAGATAGCAAAGGAAGCTGTTCAGAATGTCTCCGCTGTTTTCAAGAAACTGAGTGGAACCAGTATTGCGGACCTTGATATACACATACAGTTCATAGGAACTTATGATGGAGTCGAGGGAGATTCTGCCAGTGTATCCATAGCTACAGCAGTAATTTCAGCCATAGAGAATATTCCAATTGACCAGAGTGTTGCAATGACTGGCTCTCTTTCAGTCCGTGGGGCAGTTCTTCCAGTGGGTGGAGTTACCGCAAAGGTAGAAGCAGCTATAGAATCAGGTCTCCGGAAAGTGATTGTTCCCAAAGCTAATTATGCAGACATTGTTCTGGATGAGCTTCACGTGGGCAAGATTGAGATAGTCCCGGCTGAAACAATCACTGACGTGTGGGAGAATGCTCTTATAGATAGCCCGGAGCAGGAGAATTTCCTGAAGAAGGTCGCGGAGTTTATCAATCCGAAGAAATTTGGCGGCACCGGCAGGGCAGGGACAAATGTCGTCTGACCCAAACATCTCTTTTTTTAAGATAATCTCTCCCATAGATAAAAGCCTGCCTGCATTTCTTTCTGCTTATGAAAAACCTTTCTTTTCTCTTGTCAGAGCTGAAATAGTAAAGACAAG
The DNA here is from genome assembly GCA_002503205.1 of Thermoplasmatales archaeon UBA447. Classification (GTDB taxonomy): domain Archaea; phylum Thermoplasmatota; class Thermoplasmata; order Thermoplasmatales; family Thermoplasmataceae; genus UBA447. The sequence continues at coordinate 18,298 of DARE01000003.1, forward strand.
GCTTCAGGTACAGCATGCATACAGGATATCAATGGAGGAATACGGGTCTCAGAGCAGGATTGAAAAACCTGAGTCCATTTTCCTGATGCTGCTGAGTGGCAGGGATCAGATAAAGGACGCAATAGAGACAGCCGGTATAGATAGCACCGTCAGGTCAGGTGTAGCCATATACGATGACAGGAACCACTACAGGCGGTTTCTTATGAAGTATGAGGGCAAGGTCGCAGAATCCTTTGAGCCTTTGAAGGATGATGATAGATCCCTGGATTCTGAGATTTTCCCGAAGATGACTTATACGCGCATGAAGATCAGGTTATGATCAGTATTGCCTCAAAAACGAAATGTGTTTTTAGCCATGACCGGGCATTTAAACATAGACATGGTACTGAAGGTGAACCGAATTCCGACCGAGGGCTCAATAAATGTGAATCAGGTATCGGAAGTATATGGAGGCACAGCAGGAAATTTTTCCATGGTTGCTGCCTCTCTGGGTGTTGAGTTTGACCTTTATTCAGCTGTCTCAGAAGGAACTCACAGTGCATATCTGGATTTCCTTAAATCCAGGAATGTGAATATTTCCCGGATCCTTATAGATAAAGAGGACAGAGGTCCTGTATGTTATGCTGCTTCCACTGGAAATGATCAGGTCTATTACATATATCAGGGACCCATGAACCGGTCTTTCCTGAAGGGTAGGATCAACAGCGATACGCACTACAGTTATCTTCATCTAGGCACTGGCGACCCTGAGGAACTCAAATACGCAATAGAATATGGCTCATACGACAAGGCTGTTTTTGATCCAGGGCAGGAACTCAGTTACAGGTACAGCAGGGATCAGGTAATTGAGTTTTCAAAAGTTGCCGATATTGCCATCCTTAATGATGTTGAAATCCGTCAGGTTGAGAAAATTTCAGGTGGGAAGGATCCACGCACACTTTTTCCGAACCTGATCGCCACCCATGGGAGCAAAGGGTCAACAATCTATACAGGATCAGAATCCACAGAAATAGGTGCGCTCAAAGCTCCTGAGGTGTATGATACAGTAGGTGCAGGTGACGCTTTCAGGGCTGGCCTCTATTTGGGCCTGCAGAAAGGTTTCAGCCTTGAGGAATCATCGGCAATCGGCTCAGTTGTTTCTTCAATGGCAATAAGGGGGCCCCTAACTGGGTTCAACCTCAGTTCTGATCAGATCTTCAATTTATTCAAGGAAAACAGAAATAAACTCTTGGGGGTTGAGTGAAAATGGTAGTATATGAATTTGAAGATCGCACTCCTTCTATAGAAAGCGGCTCATATATCTTCCCTAATGCGACATTGATTGGAGATGTTCATATTGGAAAAGGTGTATGGGTTGGACCCGGAGCGGTGATAAGGGCTGATTATGGCACTATCAAAATTGGTTCTTACACTGCAGTGGAGGATAATGTTGTGATTCATGCGAGGCCAGATGAAACAACAGTCATCGGGGAACATGTCACCCTTGGCCATGGATCAATAATACACACTGGCAGAATATCGGACTGGTGCGTTATTGGTATGGGTTCAATTGTATCAGATTTTGCTGAGGTTGGAGAGTGGGCTGCTGTAGGAGAAGGTGCGGTTGTAAGAGCGAAGCAGAAGATACAGCCTCGTAAAATTGCGGTTGGAATCCCTGCGAAGGAGATAGGGGATGTTAGTGAATCATATATTTCAATATGGACTGAATACAAGAACAATTACAACACATTCTGCCTTAGGTATGAAAAATCCCTGAACCAGATTAATATTCAGAATCAACAAGACTAAATCTTGTGAGTGGATATTCTTCCATGATAGAAGAGCTTCCGATCAGGGAGATAAAGTTCAGGAAGATATTTGACTCCAGAGGAAATCAGACCGTTGAGGCAGAGGTTCATACTGATTTTTCAAGTGGAATCGCCTCTGCTCCAGCTGGAGCAAGTACCGGGGCAACAGAGGTTAAGGCATTCCCAAAAGAGGGAATAGATTCCGGATTAAAGTTTTTTAATCAGAAGTTGCACGACAGGCTTATCGGATTCAATGCCTACGATCAGAGGGGGTTTGATCTTACAATCAGGGAGACCGATGGAACTGAATATCTGGAAAATCTTGGGGGAAATCTTTCCACTGCCCTATCCATCGCCAATGCCAGAGCAGTCGCCAACTATCTTGGCATCCCTCTTTACAGATATGTAGGGGGCGCAATGTGCAGGGAACTGCCGAGACCAATAGGCAATGTACTTGGTGGCGGAAAGCATTCAGTGAACGGCACTACAATACAGGAGTTCCTTGTCTCTTCCCAGGCAAAAACATTCTTTGAGTCGGCATATCTGAATATACAGGTGCACCACAGGATAGGGAAGAAACTTGCAGAAAAATTTCCGAAATTCAGTATAGGTGTGGGAGACGAGAGGGCATGGACTGCCAGCATCAGTGATATCGATGCCATAGACATAGTGAAAGAAGCTGCCTCTGAGATTTCATCAGAAAACAAGGTAAAGATACTGTTAGGAATGGACTTTGCAGCATCTTCATTTTATGAGAATGGAAAATACATGTACAGGAGTGGGCCAAAATCAAGGGATGAACAGATTGATTTCGCCATATCAATGTCTAAGGACCATGGTTTCTATTTCATTGAAGATCCAATGAATGAGGATGATTACCAGGGATATGCAGAGGTAACAAAGAAAGTAAGAGACAAGTCCCTTGTTGTGGGAGATGATCTCTACACAACAAATCCTGAAAGAATCGCTAAAGGTGTGGAGATGAACTCCACAAATGGTGTCCTGATTAAGGTAAATCAGATAGGGTCATTGAGCAGGACCTACGATGCAGTAGAAACAGCAAGAAAGGGGGGAATGAAAAATACCATATCCCACAGGAGCGGAGAAACTGACGACGATTTCATTGCCCACCTATCCGTCGTGTTCAATTCAGTCCTCATAAAGACGGGGACTATTGGGGGAGAAAGGCTTGCAAAGATCAATGAGCTTGTAAGGATAGAGCAGGAGATAAACGAACAAGGATACTGATGCTCTATCTTGTCGGCCTCGGTCTTAGAGGTATACGAAGCCTAACGCTGGAGGGTGAGAGCGTAATAAGAAGATGCCAGGAGGTCTATTTTGAGTATTACACCTCTATCCCTCCAAAATCAACTCTGGAGTCGCTTGCATCTTATTTTGGCAGGGAAATCAAGCCACTGGAAAGGGCAGAAATTGAAATAGAATCCTTATTTTTTCAAAGGGCCAGGGATATGGAGATATGTGTTATAGTTACCGGGGACCCGTTATCTGCTACTACGCACAATCAGATAAGGTATGATCTGTCAAAAGCAGGCATTCAGGTTGAGGTGATTGAGAATTCAAGCATACTGACAGAAGCGCCTTCCAGATCCGGATTGTTTCATTACCGCTTTGGTCCTCCAGTATCCCTTCCATTCTGTACTGATAAGTTTCTGCCTTCCAGTGTGCTGGAAAAAATAAAAAGGAATCTGGCCAGTTCCCTTCATACTTTGCTCTTGCTGGATCTTAATGGCCAGGAACCCATGGCGCCGTCAGAGGCAGCAGATACCCTCCTAAAGATGGAGGAGAGATATGAAGCAGGAGTTATTGGCAAAGATACAGAGGTTGTTCTGTTGAGTTCACTTCATATGCCTGAGGAAAAGATTGTAAGGTGCAGGTTGGGGGACCTTTTTCAAATTCGCAGCAAAGTTGGCCCATCAGTAATAATAATACCTTCAACCCTGAATGACCAGGAGAAATCATTTCTTGCGGCCTTCGCCAAAGAATTCAGTGAGGTGTTCAGTGAAGATAGCTCTCAACAACCCCCATCACGTAGGAAGGAGAAACATTGAATTTTTTTGCCGTCCCCTCTGGGTCGCCAGAGTCGACATACTCCCACAGTATGTTTTTTTCAAGTGAACCGGCCTCCAGATTATTTATATGGTTGTGAAGGGCCCCAATTACGGCATCCTTCTTCTTTAGAAGTGCAATTCTTTCTTCCATCAAATTTTCAAGGTGGGAGTTGATCTTATTCAGTTCATTTATAAGTTTACCTGGCTCAGTGTTTACTGCATATGATAAATCTGTATTTTCGAATTTTATTTCATATCGTCTAACTTCAATGAAATTTCTGGAATAATCTGTTACAAGGGTAGAAAAATTGGTGGGGCGGTATACTTTGCGCCTTGCACCCTCAGAGCTTGGGATCATGCCCACGGCGGAGATGAGGTTGGCCCTTTCCAGCAGCTCAAGCTGTTTGTTGATTGCCTGCTGGGAAATCCCAACCGAGCGACTTATCTCAAGGGCATAGGATTCCTCAAGTATCAGCCTTCTGAGTATCTCTCTTCTGGTGTTATTCATAAGAGCAGATATGAGTGTATCCAGATCCCCGTCAATCATGTTCACTCACTCTATTGAAATTCTGGTTCCGTTAGGGTTCCCCTTTGTTTCTCTCTCCACAGTGACATCAAGGATACCATTTGTGAATTTTGCAATTGCTTTGCTTGGTCTGAGGCTATAGTCGAAATCCAGGCTTTTGAAGTATTTTCTGGGGCCCCTTTCCACCTTGATTGTAATATTGTTCTCTGAAACATTGAGATCAATGTCTTCCTTGGATATTCCAGGCAGCTCGTAAGTGACGTAAACATTTCTGTCATCCACGTTTATGTCAGTGAGCGGTTCCCTAACATCTTTTCCAACATTCTGGCTCAAACCCGGAGCTCCCATGTGTGGAACATTCCCGAATTCCTCGAATTTAGGTCTGCCGTCTGGCCCCATCTTGTAGGTGAACCCGTAAACATATGGTCCATATGTGTTCGCCTCTGGGTCCTTGAGCAATCTGTCCCACATTTTCATGACTCTTTCGTTCCAGCGATCAAAGTCAAAGCCGAACTCATCAAACATGTCGTAGAAGTCATCTCTCCAGTCATCCGAATCCTTTCGCCTTCTAACTACCATTCCAATCACCTGTTAGTTGTCAACCAATTGTTGACAACTATGTATTAATTACTAATATTTAAACATTTTTCAAACAGACATGGTTCAATTGAACCTTTATAATAATTGAAGTGTTATAGGGTAGTCCACAAATCAAGTGATTACAATGGTTGAAGCATATAAAACCAACGAATGTGACGTTCTGATAATAGGTGCTGGTGGAGCAGGAATGAGGGCGGCCCTCGCCGCGTCTGATGCGGGGCTGAAGGTTATCGTAGTCACAAAGTCATTACTTGGAAAGGCACATACTGTCATGGCTGAGGGTGGTATAGCCGCTTCTCTTGGAAATGTAGACCCAGATGACAACTGGACAGTCCATTTCGCTGATGTTATCGAGGAAGGAGTATACATCTCAAACTGGAGAATGGCTGAACTTGTTGCCAAGGAGGCACCCAACAGGGTATTCGAACTTGAAAAATTTGGCGCACTTTTTGACAGGACTCCAGATGGCAGAATACTGCAGAGAGCATTCGGCGGCCATACATACAGAAGGCTCTGCCACGTGGGTGACAGGACTGGACTGGAAATAATAAGGACGCTTCAGGATCAGATTATCCATAGAAAAAATGTAACAGTAATGGACGAGATGTACATTACAAAACTGGTATTGGCTGATGGAAGAGTCAGCGGTGCCATAGGTCTTAAAATGGACCGCGGTGAGTTCAACCTTTTCAAGGCCAGGGCCGTGGTAATGGCCACTGGAGGCTGCGGTCGTGTATTCAAGGTCACCTCAAACTCATGGGAATCTACAGGAGATGGAATTGGCCTTGCTTTTAATGCCGGGGCTGTTCTCCAGGACATGGAAATGATTCAGTTCCATCCCACAGGAATGGTTTATCCTCCCGGGGTAAAAGGCCTTCTAGTTACAGAGGGGGTTAGAGGTGAAGGCGGAATTCTTTACAATAATCAGAAGGAACGATACATGGAGAGGTATTCCCCAAAGAAGAAGGAGCTGGATGCAAGGGATGTGGTTGCCAGGGCAAATTATGCTGAGATTCAGGCAGGAAGGGGTACCGAACATGGCGGCGTATACCTTGACATATCATACAAAGGGGCAGAATTTGTTAAACAGAAACTCCCGAGTATGTACCATCAGTTTATGGAATTTGCCGGCATAGATATTACAAAGGAAATGATGGAAGTTGCCCCAACGGTCCATTATCAGATGGGGGGAATCAGAGTAGACCCGGACACAGGAGCAACAAATATACCGGGGCTTTTCGCTGCAGGCGAAGTCGCGTGCGGCCTTCATGGTGCAAACAGGCTAGGTGGGAATTCTCTGGCCGACATTCTTGTCTTTGGCAAGATAGTGGGCGAGGGGGCAACGAAGTTTGCAACATCGGAGAATATGCCCGGTTTTGATGAACAGGAAATAAATGCAGAGATCGAAAGAGTTAAGGGGCTCGTCCATCCGGATGGCCTGAACGCGTACAAGCTGATCGACGAACTCACAACCGCAATGTCAGACAACGTTGGAATAGTAAGGGATCAGGAACATCTTGAAATTGCTCTGAAAAAGATCCTCGAGCTTAAGGAGAAATACCCAAGGGTCTCGGCACCGGGAGGACTTAAGTATAACCACGGATTGCTCGCCGCTCTTGAGTTGGGCAATATGCTCATAGCAACAGAAGCTATTGTAAGAAGCGCAATAATGAGGCCCGAGAGCAGAGGCGCACACACAAGAAGAGATTACCCCAAGAAAAATCCGGAATGGTTGAAGAACATAATCTGCTCGAAGGATGGTGATGGCATGAAGTTTGATACTGTGCCAGTTCCGGAAATTCCGGAGGAATTGAAGAAATATGTTAAACCGGAGGTGTACTGATGGATAAAATCAATCTGAAGATCTATAGAAAAGACCCATCAGTTGACGAAAAGGAGCATTATGATACATTTGAAGTTCCTTACGTCGACGGAATGGTAGTTCTGGATGCGGTCAGATATGTAGAGGAGAATCTTGATACTACACTGGCTATCAGATGGAACTGTAAAGCAGCAAAATGCGGTTCCTGTTCTGCTGAGATAAACGGCTTCCCGAGGTTAATGTGCAAAACAAGAATTGACAAAGTCGGGTTCAATATTACGGTTAATCCGATGGGTGCTTTTCCTCTTATCAAGGATCTTGTAACAGATGTTACAGGAAACTGGGACATACTGAGAAAAATCCCTCCATTCACGCCAAAGGAGCTCGGCCCAGATCAGCATTTCAGCATGAAGCAGGAGGATGTGGAGCGTTCCAAAGAGTTCAGGCAATGTATAGAATGCTTCCTTTGCCAGGATGTATGCCACGTTGTAAGAGAGCATTACACGGATTATTTCGGCCCAAGGCACATTGTTAAGGCGGCCTCTCTCGACATGCATCCAATGGATACAATTGACAGATCAACATTCCTGAACAAGGAGGGCGGGCTAGGGTACTGTAATATAACAAAATGCTGCCAGGAAGTCTGCCCGGAGCATATTGTTATCACGGATAACGCAATAATACAGGAGAAAGAAAGGGCAGTAGATCTCACATATGATCCGCTGGCTATGCTAATAAAAGGCAGAAGAAAAAAAGAGAAGAGGGTGGTATAACTGATAAAAAACAATGATCAGATTTCCAAGATGAACAAGGCAGTCAACAGCCTTATCCCGCCGGAGTTTTTCAGTGCTAGGTTCATTTCGTTTATTGTGCTCCTTGTTCTGGGAATTTACCTCATGACACTTTACCCAATGACAAAACTTGTGACAGGCCTCACAGACCCCTTCTATTCACCCACATTGCTTATTCTGCCTTTGATAGGGCTTTTCAGGCTAACCTGCTATGCATACAGGAAGGATTATCACAGACATCTCTTCAACCATCCGGTTGCTTGCTCCATTGGATTCAGAGGAGAATTCAAAGGACGCAGTTATACCGGAGAAACAAGATTCTTCAGGGTTGAAAACCTCCACAGATGGTTCATGTACTTTTCAGTGGCAATACTTCCATTCTTCTATTATGACATTGCAATCTCAATAATCAGGTACCCGGGGTATAACTATGTCATAAGCCTGGGAACAATACTGCTGGTCATAAATACAATACTGGTAACGGTGTACACACTTTCATGCCATGCCATAAGGCATCTGGTGGGTGGGAACATTGATTGCTACAGCTGCCAGCACTCAATCAGGGGGAAAATATTCAGGGGCCAGAGCAGGATTAACAGGCATCACGAGACCTATGCCTGGCTTAGCCTCAGCATGTTCTTCCTTGTGGATCTATTCATAAGATCTGTGGCTGTATGGCATTTCCTGAACCCTGTTCTACTTCACTGGTGATGTACGATGAAAAATAAAGATCTTGGAAAAATAAGGTACCCGCTTTTCTTTCTTGGATTATTCGTAATAGAAATTGGTGGAGTGCTGTACAAGTTTGAACATCTGAAGCCAATAGACATAGTCCCCTTTGCAGTTGTAGGGTTCCTGATATATCTTACAGCTCTGGCAGTACCCTGGGCTCTGAAACATTGAGTTCAATCTTCTCCATTTTTCTGTGAGAAATCACCGAGCATCATTTCAATTTCCCTTTCAGGGAGGGGAAAATTTCTCTTTTTGATATTGCTTTCAAGCAGCATAAGCTCCGAGAGATCATCCGGATAGCCTCCTGAATATACAATTTCAAGAATCTGTGCATTCATAATCATCTTGGAGCAGACAACACAGGGGTGTGTAGTTACATATATTGTGGAACCTGCTATGCTTACCCCGTGGACAGCGGCCTGGATGATTGCGTTCTGTTCGGCATGAAGCCCACGGCATAGCTCATGCCTTTCTCCGGAAGGAACATTAAGGTCGTCCCTGATGCACCCCACAACATCACAATGTACAGTACCAGAAGGGGGGCCGTTGTATCCAGTTGCAAGTACGTTTTTTCCCTTTACAATAACAGCTCCGACTTTTCTCCTTGTGCAGTTAGCTCTTGAAGCAGCAAGAAATGCCATTCTCATGAAGTACTGATCCCATGAGGGTTGTGAAGACATAGGGAATGTAATTCATTGACTAATTTTAACTTTACATGATCTTCAGAGTAATACAGTCTGGAAGTATAACTTGAAAGGAGGATGAATATGGATCTTAAAAAAAATATTTAAATAATCTTATGCCTATTTTTAAACTGAACCCTAAATTTTCGTAAAAATTCTTATGGTACTACTCACTCTCCTGTCTGACAGAATAAATGCATTTCTTCAATCCTCTATTTTACCTGGTGGCATTCCTTGTACTGCTCTATTTCCCGGTGGCCATATTCCAGCTTATACTGATAATCAAGGGCTGGACAAAGGGTGAGGACAGGCTTTTTACCAGGATGAAATGGCAGGAGCAGAAACATGTCGTGGTAACACCAATTCTTCAACAGAGGGAATACTTCTCAAGGAGAAGGGTTATGGCAGTGATATGCACCAATGGCAAAAACCCGAAGATTGTGGACAAAATTACCATGATACTCAGATCATATTCCACTCCTCTGGAAGTTTACGTGATTAAAGAGGAATATGATAAACACCAGTATCTTGCTGAGGAGATTATAGTTCCTTCAGAGTACACATGCCCGAACGGTTCAAAACATAAACTTCGTGCCCTTGACTATGAGAGCAAATGGCTGATGGAAAGAGGCATATCAAGTGAAACTTACCTGATTCATCTGGACGATGATTCAGTTGTTTCTGAGGAGTATGTCCAGTATGTTTATCGAATGACAGAGGAGGGTGGCCAGGGCCACCTGAGGCTCAGGGAGCCGGGCATTCACCTTTTTTCAACCTTGGCAGATATGACAAGAGTTTCTGACTGCGCTGCCTTCTGCACATACTTCAACAGAAAGGGAAGGCCTATGGCCGTTCATGGAGAGGGCCTTGTTATAAGGGCTGATGTTGAAGAGAAGATTGGCTGGGATTTTGGAACTTACGGGGCTGACGACATAATTATGAGCCAGCTAATAGTGAAAAATGGATACAGGTTTGGCTATATTCCCTTTGCAATATTCATAGCTCCCCCAACATCCATCAGAGATTTCTACAAGCAGAGAAGGAGATGGATTGTATCCATGCTCTGGGCAAGAACCTACATTAAAAAGATCAACAGGAAAATGTTCTACTGGCTCATATACAGGTATGCGGTAGGATGGTCAGGTTTCTTTGGTGTTTTCCTTCTCATTCCATCTCTGGTGCTTCATTTTCATTTCCCACTCTTCCTTTCAGTCATATCGGGAATAAACACATTCTGCTACTTTGTGTTCTATCAGTACGGTGCAATAAAGACCGGGAAGAAATGGAGCCCAATTATGCTGGCACTCCAGTTCTTCATAGCATTGTACGAGGGGGGAACTCTATTTTATTCCCTGCTCTATCCGCCAGACAAAAATGTGTTTGATGTGATAACGAAAGTATGACTCCATCGGTGGCATTTAGGGATTTCCAAACTGTGAAATATTGATTTCCAATTATCCATAGATGTCGGTACGATCAGAATCGCTGTTCCGTGAATCAATAGATATATTTCCCTCCGGTGTGAATTCTCCAGTTAGATATTATGGCCCATATCCGGAATTTATTGAAAGGGCCCATGGCCCTTATATTGAGGACGTGGATGGAAGAAGATATATTGATTATTGTCTGGGGTTTGGTCCATCAATCCTGGGCCATTCTCCTGAGAATGTGGTCAAGAAGCTAAAGGAAAAACTGGCAGACGGCTTCATATATGGTGCGCCTACGGAGAATGAATCAAAACTTGGTAAAGTTATCAAAGGAGCAATACCATCAATTGAGAAAATGAGGTTCACAAACTCAGGTACAGAGGCCACAATGCATGCCATAAGGCTAGCAAGGGCTTTCATGAAGCGTGACATCATAGTGAAATTCGATGGAGCCTATCATGGTTCCCATGATTATGTTCTACAGAAGATGGGTAGTGGAGGCCTGACATTTGGGATATCTTCAAGCCCAGGCATACCAGAACAGGTTTCGTCGACTGTTGTTGTGGGCAAATTCAATGATGAAGAATCAGTCAGAAAGATATTTTCAACTTTCAAAGGGAAAATAGCGGCAGTTATAGTGGAACCTGTTCTTGGGAATGTGGGTGTAATACCTCCGGCTGGGGGATTCCTTAATTTCCTCGAAGAACAGTGCAGGCAGGATGGCTCTCTCCTGATATTTGACGAAGTAATTACAGGATTTCGCTTCACATTCGGCGGATATCAGAATTCTATCGGGATCAAGCCGGACATTACGATCCTTGGTAAGATAATCGGAGGAGGTTTGCCAGTTGGCCTCTTCGGAGGTAGGAGTGATATAATGGATATGATCGCCCCATCCGGGCCTGTATATGAAGGTGGAACGTTTTCAGGAAACCCCCTGACAATGATTGCAGGCTATGAGACCCTTTCAGAACTAAGGAAGAAAGAATATAGAGAAATAGGTGCATACACTGAGAAAATTGCATCTTCTGCGTCAGATTCTGCCAGAAAATATGGAATTCAAGTTCAGGTAAACAACACAGGGCCAATGTTCACAATTTTCTTTAACAGAAATAAGGTGGATTCATATGATTCAGCGGCTGAAAGCAATTCTCGTCTTTTCATGGAATTCTTCAAGACAGCAAAGGATAATGGGATATATCTTCCGCCTTCCCAGTTTGAATCTAATTTTGTCAGCTTTGCACATTGTAAGAATGAACTTGAAAAGACAATTGAAGCCTTTGAAGTTTCCTTCAGAGAGATTAAGAAGTATCTCTGATCTTTGATAGGACAGACTTCAAGGAGTTTGCGTTTTCGTTTTCAGGAGATCTTGCTGCCTCTTTTACAGCAAGAATGTATGGCCTGAGTATCTTCCTTGAGATGGAGCCGCTCATAGCAGAAAGTACCTCTGAGGGGTCCCCGCCTTCCCTTATAGCAGAAAGTGCTTTCTGGGCCTCTCTGGCAGCTAGCCTTTCAGAATATTTCATGTAAGACTCAACAAGATGGTCCATCTCGAGTTCCCTCATCTTTTCCATAATTACCTTCAATTGCTCTTCAACGATCTGCCGAGCCTTTATTATTTCTTCTTTTTTTATCTCAATATTTGTCCTGATAATGGCCTCCAGATCACTGAATGTATAAAGATATATGTTATTCAGGTCGGCCACTTTTGTTTCGATATTGCATGGATTTGATACATCCAGAAGAATCAGCTCTCTTGAACCTGATATACTAATTATATCTGATTCCTCGATGATGGGCCTCGATGATGTTGTTGCCGTGATTATCACATCATTTTCAAGGATCGCCTCTCTCAGGTCGGATATATCAAGATATCTGCAGCCATTCTCTGTGGCAAGGGCAGCTCCAGTTTCTTCATTCCTTCCCATCAGAGAAATAGTTAGTCTTTTATCGGATGTAAGGTACTTCAAGATCTTTGTTGCTATCTTTCCGGTTCCAATAAGAAGAATCCTTTTTCCTTCCAGACTGTGCTTCTCTTTTAAGAGGTCTATGGATATGTGTGCGATGGATGTCTTTCCTTTCGAGATCCCTGTGTCGGTCCTCACCTTCTTGCCTGCGAAAATTGCCATGCGGAAAATCTGCTGAAGCATTTTATCAAGGCTTCCAGACTCTGAGGCTTTCGTGAACGCAGATTTTACCTGGGAGAGAATCTCACTTTCCCCAACGGAAAGGGAGTCTAGCCCCGAGGCAACCAGGATTAAATGTTTAATTGCCTCTTTTCCCTGAAGATGCCTATATCCTGGAGGTATATTATCAAAAGGTGGCTGTGAGTTCTCTATGAAGTAATATTCGAGCCTGTTGCAGGTTTTCAACTGGACAAAATGTGGGCCATTCAGCAACCCATTGAAGAATCCTGATATTGATGCCTCAAATATTAATGCATTTTGAAGCGCCGAAGGATCATCATTGAAGCTCCATGAAACCACACCAATTTCGCTCATCAACCTATCACAACTTCTGCAAGTGTTTATTCCATATCGCATTCTGATTATATAATCTAAGTGAGGGATATATACTGAAATATTCACTCAGAAAAGGAAAATGCATATTCAGGACGTTAAAGATTTTTAGAAATGAACAAATATCCTTTCAATGACACAGAATGAGACCGAAAGAAAAGCATTAGTAATAATTGATCTGCAAAAAGGAATTGCCTCAATGAATACATCCCCGCACCCAGCCAGTGAGGTTCTGGAAAATGCCGGCAGATTGGCCAGGAAATGCAGGGAAAAGAATATTCCTGTTGTTGCTGTAAGGGTAACTGGGCCAATGGACATTATGCTCCATCCAAAGGTCGACGGAAATGCGTCTTCATTTTCACGAGGCGAAAGATCTGCTGACTGGGATCAGTATGTGGACCAACTGGGAATAGAGAATGGGGACATCCTCATTACAAAGCACCAGTGGGGTGCTTTTTATGGCACAGATCTCGATCTACAATTGAGGAGAAGAAAAATTGACACCATAATTCTATGCGGAATAGCAACTACCTACGGGGTAGAGAGTACAGCAAGATTTGCATATGAATATGGCTATAACCAGATTTTTGTGGAGGATGCCATGTCCGATATGTCAGCGGAGGCTCATGAAGCCAGCTTAAAGTTCGTGCTCTCAAGGATGGGTATAATTAGGAAAACCGATGAAGCAATCAAGATGCTGGATTGATTAAACTTAATTAATCCAACCCATCATAAGAAAAGAGTATATTCAGATGCCAAGGAAAAATACCCTCCTGTATAAGGTTAAATTGTATCCCTTATATATGCATGATTTCATAGGAACCTATTCATAGTGTAAAGAAAAATGATCACAATATCATACCTGATTTCCATAATTCTTGGGAGGTCTGGCCAAATACACAATCTTGTAGTAAATTACGGTTACACTGGAATTGGCATCCTGATGATGCTGGAATCAGCCTCTTTGCCTATTCCCAGCGAAGTCATACTACCACTTTCCGGGCAGTATATACACCTAGGCATTCTTAATTTTCCGGGAGTGCTTCTTGTAGCTCTACTGGGTGGACTGGTTGGATTTTCAATAGACTATTTCATTGCCTATTTTCTGGGGAAGGATGTAATATACAATCATCTCCATATATTTCATTTAAAAAAAGAATCTGTGGAGAATTTTGAAACCTGGTTCGAAAAAAACGGTTCTTTTGCGGTTTTCATAATACGTATGGTTCCAGGGGTAAGAGGACTGATAAGTCTGGTAGCAGGATTTGCAAAAATGGACCTTAAAAAATTCTATCTCTTCTCATTCCTTGGCTCACTGGTATGGGATACTCTCCTAATCATCTTCGGATACTACGCATTTTCTGGGAGCCTCACATCCATAATTGAGTATGTGGCCATACTTTTACTCGTTCTCTATCTGATATATGTATTGCTGATGAGAAACGTTAAAAAAACTGTTTCAAAAGAGAAAAGGGCTGGGAATTCAACCAAAGATGATCCCAAAGAAAATGAAAGCAAGCAGATTCAGAACCATTAAATTGTAAGAGCATCATATACTGATTGATGACTGCCAGTACTGAAGTGGCTTCCGATCTGGAAAACTTATACCGGAATGTTAGAAAGAGGACCTTGGATCTTGTCAAACCCCTTACAAGGGATGACTTTATGGTTCAAAGCGTACCGGAAGCCAGCCCTCCAAAATGGCATCTGGCACACACAACATGGTTCTTTGATCGCTTTGTCCTCAGAAGGTATGCAAAGAGCTGGAAAGTTCCCGATGAAAATTTTGATTTTCTTTTTAATTCTTATTATGAGACCTTGGGGCCTTATATGCAGAAAATTTCAAGAAACAGTCTCTCCAGGCCTTCACTCGAGGAAGTTTATGATTATCGCCAGTCGGTTGACGAAGCAGTTTTAAACGTTGTTAATGAAAATACAGGAGATAGTAATTTGATTCAACTCATAGAACTAGGCATAAATCATGAGGAACAGCACCAGGAGCTTCTTCTGATGGATATTAAGATCAACTATTATGTCTCACCATACAAACCTTCTTACACCGACAAAAAGACCGGATCCCATGATTCAGAGATGTGGTTTGTCCAAATGGATGGTGGAATAAATGAGGTTGGGTATGGAAGAGAAGGTTTCAGCTTCGACAATGAAAGGCCTAGGCACAGGATACTTATCCATCCATACAGGATCTCATCAAGGCCCATTAACAATGGTGAATTCATCAGATTCATAGAGGATGGTGGCTATGAACGGCCTGAACTATGGCTTTCTGATGGTTGGGATTACATAAGGGAGAACAAACGAAAACTGCCGCTTTACTGGTCAAAGGATGGTGACCAATATAAAATATTCAAGTTGTCAGGAGAGCAGAATTTGAATGAGTCAGAGCCGCTTGTTCATGTCTCATACTACGAAGCAGATGCATATGCTAGATGGGCCGGCCTTAGGCTTCCCACGGAATACGAATGGGAGATATTTGCTGAATCCTTAAAGGAATGTGTTCATGGAAATTTTATGGAGGAAAACACACTTCATCCGGTAAACTTCTCAGACAACGGAACCCCACAGATCTCAGGGGCAACATGGGAATGGACATCAAGCCCTTACATCCCATACCCGGGATATCGCCCTTATGAGGGCAATCTTGGAGAATACAACGGGAAATTTATGAACAACCAGTATGTGCTGAGGGGAGGTTCTGCAGTTACCCCTGTACGACACTACAGGAACACTTACAGGAATTTCTATCATCCCGATATCTGCTGGCAGTTTTCAGGGCTCAGACTGGCAGGTGATATATCGTGAACGGGTCTGAATCCAATATTCTGGATCTGAAACCGGATCTTGGAAATTTTCGTTCTGAATTTCTCAGGGGAATGACTTCATCTCCCAAGGAGCTCAATCCAAAGTTTTTCTATGATGAAGCAGGGAGCAGGCTTTTTGATGAGATCACGGGACTCGACGAATACTATCCAACAAGAACTGAAATATCAATCCTGAAAAGCCACTGTAAGGATCTTTCTGATATTTCAAGTACTGTAAAGACGGTAATTGAGCTGGGCTCTGGAAATGGTGAAAAGGGTGAGATTCTGATCAACTGCATGCCTTACCTTAAAAAATACGTGTTCGTGGATATTTCCGCTTCTTCTCTGGAAAAGGCCTTGCGCTCAGGGAGCTCAAAAAGCAGTAACATAGTGAGAAAGGGAATAAGATGTGACTTCTCCACCATAGATCGAGTTCTTAGTGGCATGTTCCCTGAAACAAAATTGCTCGTTTTTCTCGGATCAACGCTTGGAAATATGGAGCCTGCTGAGGTTGATAATTTTCTACTCAGAATGGCGAAAGTGCTGAATACTGGAGACCTCATTGCCCTTGGAGTCGATTTGAGGAAAGATATCAGGATACTGGAAGCAGCCTACAATGACAGTAAGGGTGTAACGGCAAAATTCAACCTTAACATAATACGAAGAGCACAGAGAGAGCTGCATGTGCCTTTAAATGTGGATGATTTCACCCATCTCGCTTTCTACAATGAGAAGAAGAGCCGCATAGAGATGCATCTTGTATCCCGGAAGAATATATTGTTCGAAATGGATGGAGTAAAAATTGTAATTAAAAAGGGGGAAACAATCCATACCGAAAATTCTTACAAGTACTCTGCAGATGAATTATCTGACAAGCTTGAAAGAGCAGGTTTCCATGACATTACTGTCTGGAAAGACCCGGGAGCAAATTTTGCTATAATTAATGGGAGTAAGTAGTTACTATCTTCTGCTATAGTTATTTTATCTCTATCTTTTTCATTTTTTGCTCGGGTTCTGTCTCTTCATCCCTGAAGAAGCTGTTCCCGGCGGCCAGGATTTCTTTTCCAGCTTTTTCCAGATGTAAGACGAATCTTCTAAGGTTTCTGGTATTGAATTGAGGAACATTTATTTTTATTTCTATCACATTTCTTTGGTTAGATTTCGGATTTTCTTCCTGCTCTCTTTTCTGTTCGGACACCATTTTACACCATCTCAATATTGAGTTCCCCGTTAATAAATTCTGCGGATACCGGATTTTTGTCTGAAAATGTCGTCGGAAGATAGAAAATTCTCCTCCAGTTCTCCACCTCTACGACGAGTTCCCCCTTACTGTTGAATAGATTTATTTTTTCCTTGCTTGCAAAAGGCAATTTCATTTTAACCGTGTATTTTCCATTACTTTTCTCGTATGTAACTGGTTTAGCCTTTGTGAAGACAGCCAGGGGATCTTCATCTCTATAGAGGTCTTTTCCCATTTTCTCCAGATCAACTCTGCCCAGTGTCTCGGATTTGCTTATCTTCAGTGAGAAAAGCTTGAGGTCAGGGAAAGCATCGTTGGTTTCTTTTAGAATCTCATCCTGGACCTTGATCCAGAGTTTGAAAAACTCTCCAGATTCAGGGGGGTAAACTTTGTTTATTATCAGGGCATCCACATTATAACCGTACAGGAGGAGATAGGTATATGCCCTTTTTGTTTCATTGAAGGACATGCGGTTAGGGTTTGTTACAAGCCTGATTGATGTGAGGTCAGGATCTGCTAGGTAATCCCTGATACGCTTGAGGCTATTGTAAAGTGACTCCATATTGCCAAGAACTTCGTCATTTGGGAATGGTATGGAAGTAAATGGCCTTACTAAAGGCCTTATTACCTTTGCAGTTGTCCTGCCTATTGGGAATATTTTTTCCATGTACCAGGACATGGCTTCAGGGAATGAGAGGAGTTTAAGTGATTCTCCTGTAGGCGCACTGTCCATTACTATAACATCATATTTTCCACTTTTTATGTGATCCTCTAAATAGAGAAGATGAGATGCCTCCTCAAACCCGGGGAGTGTTGCAATCTCCTCAGCAGTTGAGGGATCAAGGCCCTGAGACTGGAATAGGCCTGTCAGGTACATCTTCAGTTCCTTCCAGTGGGAATTTATGGCCTCTATAACACTTATCTCCTGTCCCCAGAGGTTATCACCAATCTCAGTGGGGGAATTTCCGATTTGAGTTTCAAAAGCATCCGAAAGGCTATGGGCAGGATCAGTGGAGATGATAAGAGTTCGCTTACCTTTACCTGCCAGGAGTGAAGCAGTTGCCGCAGCAATGCTTGTTTTTCCAACCCCTCCCTTACCTGTATAGAGAATTATTTTTTCCATAATTCAACACAGGGGTATATTGCAAGATTGTTCTTAACCGATCTGATTTTTAAAGAATATACAAGAAATGATAGTTTTAGAATTGATTTATGAATCAAGAATGGCGTCTGGAAGATAAGCATCACTTGATATTCAAACAATAAGTATTTGGGAAATGCTCTTTTTAAGAATAATTCCGTGATGACATTTCAATGTGGAATAAAATTATAACTAAGAACACAAATAGATCTATTATGTCAGAATAGCTGCCAAGAAAAACCAATGTGCCCAGAGCGAATCCCTGGGAGAAAATGCTCAACAATGGAAAAACAAAGGGAACAGTACAGCATGCTCCAGTCGTGATAACTGCACCGGATACTGTTGATCCGGTGACAAAGGCTTGCTGTTTACGGAAATGGATTGTCGAGTGTAGCATATCGTTGATGATTATGAATATTCCAAATGAGAGGATCACTGAAACCGCTGTTTGAAATAAAGGAAACGAGAAACCAAAGTGATTTGAAGGAAACCAGTAAATTCCAGATAGAAGGAGGAAATTATGGAAATTCCCGGTGTAAATAATCGCAGAAAAGAATTTCCTCATAGGTTGCCTGTAATATTCCAGACTACCGTCCGAGAATGAGAAAAAGGTTCCAGTACAGAATAGTCATTGGAATCTGGAGATTGTATTTCAAAATCACTCCTCTTACAGTCAAAGCTATACTGCTTACTGACATTTCAATTTGTGAACACAATGAAAATGAATATTTCAATAGGTAGGTAAATTAATTTTTACTGGCCTGACATCTTCATATTGAAGTTAAGACCGAGAAGATAATCTTAAAACAAGAGAAATATCTTGTATTCTAAAAGTAAATCTGATCACAAAAATCGTATTCTATGGTTAATGAGAACCAAAAGTAACCGCAAATATCTTCTGCATGTATGGCCGGATTTCTAAGAACATTTCGTATTCTGTGTATGAATCAAATGGTTCCAAGTTCAGGTTTAATTGGATATGTTTCCCAAGGAATGGAAAAGTAAAGAGGATATCTAGAGATTCATTATGTAAACCAAAAAACTAGTGTCTTCCATAAATATCTAAAATAAAGAGTATCGCTTTCCTGTAATATGAAGCGTGGTGAATATTCTCTCATTAACTGAGCAAATCTAAACCCCTAGAGTTTCAAACTCAACTAGACTGAGGCCCTCACCTGAATATGAAATGGAGTTATTTGCATTTTAGGCATTGAACCTGGCCGTATAGATAGATATTTTCCCAGAAGACATGTTCCCTTATCGTTATCATTGCTCTCTTGCTAGTTGTATTACAATCTGGATATACCAAAGTACTTCCGCATTTTATATCCTGACCGAATACATTCAATTGAAGATTAATACTATGCCGTGGGCAAAACCGTATATCTGTTGAAATTAATGGGCCCGACCGAGCCCGTT
>DARE01000002.1 GCA_002503205.1 Thermoplasmatales archaeon UBA447
GAAATTTCTCTCATGATCTAGGACTAGTCCTGGCTTCTCTTACACAAAATTCGGTACACTATCTTGACAGAGTATACATTCTACTTAGACGCCAATTAATAATTTATTTTTTTGACGTTAAGGAGGGGTTATTTGTTTTTCTTGCCTGCATAAATTAGCAAGTGCTTCCTTTAACAGTGTTTGCTCTCTGAAATGGAAAAATTTACATGCCAATTGGTGCTTATCTCTTTGGGAAGGCAGTAGCTTTGGGGGGTGTGTATGGAGATCGAAGACATCAATCAAGACAATGTACCCATAGGTGAGACAAGAAAGATCAGACCGAAAAGGTATGGTTTATTATGGGAAGATAAACCTGAATTGGTTGCAAAACTCTGTAAAGAAAAGTTACCTATCCTTGTTGAAGATAAAACAAAAGAAGTAATACACCCAAAGGACCCAGTTGTTAACGTAATTATCGAGGGGGACAATTATCACTCTCTTTCAGTTTTGAATTATACACATAAAGGAATGATCGATGTAATTTACATAGACCCACCTTTCAATACTGGCGCCAAGAATTGGAAATACAATAATGATTATGTCGACAAAGAGGATGCATTCAGGCACAGCAAATGGTTGAGCATGATGGAAAAGAGGCTAAGACTGGCCAAACCTCTGTTAAAGGAAGATGGTGTGTTAATTTGCGCTATTGACGAAAATGAACTTTGGCATTTGGGCTCTCTTTTGGAAGAATTATTCTTTGAACGTGAAATTCATCTCATCACAATTGTCCACAATCCCAGAGGCATACAGGGAAAGAATTTCTCATACGTTAACGAGTTTGCTTTTTTTGTCATCCCTAGAGGAGAAAGAGTGATTGGCCCGCGAAAACTTGAGGATGAAGAAATCTATTGGAGTAACCTGAGAAATTGGGGGGGAGAGTCTGACAGAACTGACGCCAAGAACTGCTTCTACCCAATAATGGTGAAAGAGTCGGAAATTATAGGCTTCGGAGACGTACCCGATGAGAATTTCCATCCAAGAAGTCAGGTAGAAAATGGTAACGGTTATAAGCTCGTGTGGCCAATTGATGTGAACGGCAACGAAAAGAAGTGGAGATATGCTCGGCAGAGCGTGGAATCGATCTTGAACCTGCTTCGAGTAAAGAAAAGCAACAATGGGCGTATCGAGATTGAAATAGGAAAACCCTACGGCACAGTCAAGACTGTCTGGCAGAACCCAAAGTATGATGCTGCTGAATATGGAACTAAACTCGTTCATGAACTTGTCCCCAATAGCAATTTTGATTTTCCCAAATCCGTATACAACGTCTATGATTGCATAGCTCCAATAATCTCTGAGAGAAAAGAGGCAATAGTTCTGGACTTCTTTGCCGGATCTGGAACGACCGGACATGCCACGATTATGTTGAACAAGGAAGATAACGGATCAAGAAAATTCATTCTGTGTACAAACAACGAAAACGGGATAGCA
This sequence comes from Thermoplasmatales archaeon UBA447, assembly GCA_002503205.1. Lineage (GTDB taxonomy): Archaea > Thermoplasmatota > Thermoplasmata > Thermoplasmatales > Thermoplasmataceae > UBA447. The sequence goes on from DARE01000002.1 coordinate 1,474, forward strand.
GAAGAAATCTGCTACCCGAGAATCAAAGCAGTTATCGATGGAAACGAAAAATACAAAGAGATAACAGAATACGCAACGAATCTGAAGTACTTCAAGACTGATTTTGTTGATTCTGCTCCTACAGATCTAAACAAGAAGGTGCTTGTTGACAGATCGACAGAGATGCTCTGCCTTAAGGAATACTGCTTCAACCTGATACGAAATGATGCAAACTTTAGAGTTTTTTCCGGCGCGACCGGCAAATATCTGGGAATTATATATGACGATGCAGGAATAGAAGGGTTAAAATCTGAAGTGAGAAGAATTAACAGAAAATTCTCAGTATATATCTTTTCCCTCGATGAGGGAGTAAAGGAGGATGAGTTCGAAGAAATTGCAGAATTGGTTGATCTCAAGCCGATTCCTGCCTCGATTCTAAACGTGTATAGGAGGATTTACAGATGATCGTCCTAAGAAACTATCAGAAGAAAGCAATTCGCGAGTTGTCAGAAGGATTGAAACAACTATTGGAATACAAAGGACAGTTTGTTGTCTCATTCAAAGCCCCGACTGGCAGCGGAAAAACTCTAATGGTGTCAGAGTCTCTTAGTGCTATTGCAGGAGATATAGGAATCAAACATGATATCTCCTTTGTATGGATTTCGGTCAGGTCTCTTCACGAGCAAAGCAAGAAGAAATTGGAAGAGTATCTAATTAATAACAGACTAATCAAGTGCAGTTATTTCGAGGAACTCCAGGACCGGCAAATCAGCAAGAACGAGATTCTGTTCATAAACTGGGAAAGTATCAACAAAAAAGACATAAACATTCTAATTAGAGAGAATGAACAGGATAACAACTTGAACAGCGTGATAGCTGGAACAAGGAGTGAGGGCAGGAAAATCATTCTTATCATCGACGAAAGCCATCACACGGCAAACGCCGAAAGATCCAGAGAACTTGTCAATATCATATCTCCTGACATAGCTCTGGAAGTTTCTGCAACCCCAGTTCAGAAGTTATTCAATGTAACCGTGGAAGTCAAGTTGCCAGACGTTAAAGCTGAACAGATGATCAAGTCCGAGGTGGCAGTGAACCCGGGATTTATGAATTTGCAGGTAGGGAGCGAAAGCACTGACGAGGTAATCATAGATCAAGCCCTAAAATCCAGAGCAATGCTTTTACGTCTCTTGAAAACCGAAGGAAGCAGATTAAACCCCCTTGTACTGATCCAGCTCCCCGACAAAAGGAACGATCTTGACGATAAGAAGGAAGAGGTCATAAGACTGCTTGACCGGAAATTCGATATTAACGAAAACAATGGAAGACTTGCAATTTGGTTGTCGGAAGATAAGTCTCCCTCACTCGTCGATATTGAAAAACCAGACAATGAAGTTGAGGTCCTAATATTCAAGCAAGCCATCGCGTTGGGGTGGGACTGTCCACGAGCATCCATACTTGTCATCTTCAGAGAACTGCGGAGCTTTACTTTTACGATCCAAACGATAGGACGAATAATGAGGATGCCTGAATTCAAATACTATAAGCGCGATGAATTGAACCGAGCGTACGTCTACACAAATCTTCCAAACGTTATAATTGAGGGTGACGAACTAAGAGATTACATTACAGTAAATGAGTCAAGGAGAGACAATACAAGATATTCAAATATCTCACTTCGTTCAATCTCTGTTGAAAGATTGCGAGAAAGGACAAGGCTTTCCGGAGAATTTCCAAAAATTTTTCAGAGAATTTCGGCTGACTATATGTTGAAAGAGAAAATTAATCTGTCTCCGAAGAGAATTTCTGAATTTATTATAGCAGACGGTGTGATCAAGAATGTCGATCAAACCGGAGAGATAGATAGCAAAGGGACTGTTTCAGTAGCATCTATGTCCGAGGAAATAAACAGAAAGTTTGACCTGTTTATATGGAAGAGTTGTACGCCGTATGCTCCCGTAGACTCTAGTGACAGAATAAAGACGGCCATCTATACTTTTCTTAAAGACAACATGGGAGTTGAGAAATATTCTGAGCGGGCGCAAGCCATTACACTTGGGGTCGAGAATATAAGTCACTTCGAAAAAGTGATTGAGGAGAGCAAAGCCGTGTACGAAGAGGAAGTTGTCAATAAGCTGAACAAAAAGAGAGTTTTTGTCGAAAATTCGGACTGGGAAGTACCAGAATTCATTTCTTACAATGAAAAATACACTGTTTTTTCGTCTCGGAAATCCATTATGCAACCCTTTTACCGATATACTGATGCCAGCAAGACTGAAATAGAATTCATGAAACTCCTTGATCGAAGCGATAATACAGTTAAATGGTGGTTTAAGAACCGTGAAAACGAACCCAAGTATTTCTCAGTTGGATACGAGAATGATGAGGGCGGAAACTCCACCTTCTATGTGGACTTTATTGTGAAGTTTAATGACAACAGTATAGGTCTCTTTGATACCAAGTTTGGTGGAACTGCTACTATCGAATTCGCAAAAGCAAAGGCGGAAGCACTTCAGAAATATATCAAAATGGAAAACCAAAGAGGAAAAAATCTCAGCGGGGGCATTGTTGTCCCTACTGACGCATCATATCTATCTTGGAGAATAAATCAAAATGATATTTACACAGATGATATTCAGAACATAGACAAGTGGAAACCTTTCAAACTTTAGACCTAACTTTCAGTCGCATCTACGAAATTTTGACAGCCTATCATATGAAACCGGCAATCAATCTAAACACTATTTCAAACTCATTGTCTGCTCCACCACCTCCAGTAGTTTTCCCCCCGTACTTTATTGTAAGTATATTTCGGAGAGTATCCCAATTGTATCCCCATTTTTGATTGCCATAGGTTCCTTGATGTGCGGAAAAGAATGTTTTCCAATCCTCCAATATTTGACCTCTTAGGGCAAAAGGGGACTCAAAGGGTGCGTCATTTACAGTTTTTAGGTGCCAGGGATAAGCGTCAAAGAATTCCTGAACCGCTCCAATAGCCTGTAGCATGTGACCGGTTGTGTTATCTGTATTAATCGGCCCTAACTCCATCGCTCTATTTGCTAACTTTGCAAGAGATCCGTTACTTCTGACTTCTCTATGACATTTACCCTGAAACCATTGCCTGCTTTTCAAAACCACATACCCTCATCTTCCTTTTTATTGCATGACACAAATGACTTTGTTTAATATAAAGTTCATTCAGTGATTTCTTCTTTGTCTGTATTTGATGAGAGAAAACAATTTAATTGTACACGGTTCACAGTCTTACCTCAGAATCTCCATGAAGGAGTAAAGACAGGGCTGTTCAGCTTGACATCGTTGCGATATATCTCCCTAAAAGAGCTTCATTTCTGTATGTGTCCTGGTTCTGTACCCCGAATATAGCGAAATCTATGATCTCTTCAGCGAGCAGATGGAGTCTAAGCACCTGTAAAGGTCGTCCTTCCCGAGCCTTGGAGGATCCCACGGATTGTATGTCCCAGTACGGGCGTGTCAGGGAGATGTTAGAATCGGGGCTGATGATTCCTCTGGCGATTATGAGGAAGGGCCCCTCCCGATATTTTTGGCGATCTCTACATCCCCCGTCATCGACGGCAAATCGCACAATGTACTGGATCAGTTCAAGAATCACATGCGAAATTCAAGTTTAAACCCCGCGGGATAATTTCTCTTTTAGGTCGTTAATCTTGAACGCTTGGGGAAACTCGATTTTAGCGATGCTTTCAGAATCTGAAGTTAAGGTGGGTATCACAAAACACTCTGAATCTAAAGCAATCTTATCTCTGATCTTTTTCCAAATAGTACCTCGTGGCGGTGCTTGTAAATATTGAATAATGTTACGAAATTCACTGTCTCTAGTTAATATTGCGTCTGCTTGCAAATAAAGGGCGCATGAATACAGATAAAGATCAATTGAGCCCATAGCAACATTTCTTTGTACGGCCTCCACTATGTTAAGTATTGGGACCATAGCATCGGGACGCACAGAATAATCATCACAACATTCCATTATGATCATATGCTCCCTCATAGTCTCTTTCAAGCGATCCATTCGATTTGCTACGATAGATATATATTCCTCTTTAATGGTGGAGCTTAGAATCACATGATTAGCAATTCGGTCTGGAACCCGAGTTCTTATTGCTTGGGTGAACATCAAGCTCTTTGTGAGAAGACTCCTTAGCTCTATCTCATTGAATTTTGAGTAAGAAACAGTAATTTTGCCCTGCTTATTCCCATCGCATAGTGCATGAACAACATCTCTTCCATGCTTTACATTATCTCTTGCTCCTTCGGCAATGCCAATAGAATATACTCTCAGTTATTCGCTCATATCAAATTTTTTACTCTCCTTAGTAAATGGATCAATACCCATCGCTTCACAATAATCCAAATAAAGGATCATGTCCGATAAGTAGTTTGTATCAATGAAAATGTTAGATATTTTCTTCTTAGTCACTTAACCACCTACAATTATTTGCTTACTGTGATAAGATTGTTGTACTTGTTAAATATCTTTTCAACAAATTCAATTGTGATAGGCGGGACTCTCGCTTGATCAATTGCTTCTGAAACAACGAAAAAAAGAGCCTAACCAACGCTCTGGGGAACATCTTGGTCGGTACCATCGATTTCAGAAAATCCAGAAGTTTTTCATCGAAAGGGAACAAATCACTAGGGGGAACAGTGTTCTTGGGCCTTACCGTCCTTAGCCACCATTTTACCAATCGTAGCGCATAATCGGCAGAAAGGGGAAACAATGTAATAGCGTAATTTCCCTTGTTTGTTATTCTATCCCATAGAGCCGGATTCAAGTCTACGATTTGTTCTTGACTTTCGGAACTTAATCCAATTACAATCCAAAAATCTACCCCTTTTGACGTATCAATGAGGATCTGTACACCACATTCAGGGTGCTGCAGGACCAAAAAAGAGGATGCTTCTGACAAGGAAGCTCAGGGTCGCATTCCTCCATGAGAAGGTCTTCATGGAGATGAGGGACATGAAGTACGGAAGGGATATTGATACTGCATTCAGGGTGCTGTCTTGCAGACTTTCTCATTCATGGGGACGGCAGGACATTCGGGAGGCGATTCAAGGGCACAACTAAATTTCCAAGGTTCGGCATAGAGAACTTCATCCTTGTGAGGGACTGGACCATTGAGAGCATGGATTTCAGGGAACTGTTCCAGATATACAACAAGCCAAGGGTTTTGATGTACCTTGATCCACCGTACCTTTCATCGGGCAGGAAATACAGGCATAGTTTCACGATTGACAACCTTAAGGAACTGAAAATGTGCATGGATGATCACAGCGGTTCGTATCTTCTGAATTTATCATCATTCGATGAGGGGATGGAGGAGATCTTCGGGAGGCCTGACAGGATTATTGACTACGCAAATCCTGTTAATAACAACGGGAAAGAGAAGTGGGGTTGCGGGTACTGGTGGGCTTCTAGCTTCGAATCTGGAAATTCCTCTTGACTACCTTAGTGAGGATTCATCTTCCATTAAAGCGAGCAGACGAGATAACGCTAAAGATATCCTTATCATTATAAATACTTTCCAATACGCCTTTAAACATAAATGCCGTGGCAAGACCGGTCTTCTCCTGAATCATTAACAGTTCCATTACTTTTGCAATAAATTCCACGGAATAATCGCCAAATGAATCCAGTGGCATATATTGTGATACATGAGCAAGGTCCGAATACCTCAGTTCGCAGCGAAGTTGCTCTTCCTTAGTCCTGAAAGGTGAAACATTTTCCCACATTTGAAGAAGGTACCAAACAAAGCTCTTGGTTAGGTCCGCATTATGCTCTTTCTTAATCATAAGGTCCATGGCCCAATGGAGGTGACTTGGGGTCCTTTCCCTCTTACCTGGCTCTCTATACTTTACCTTTATGTCCAGATCAGGTCTGCTTCCGTACTGGCCCTGATATACGTTAATTAGTATACCATCTCGAAGTGGAAATGTCTTGATCAGAACTGAACCCATACGTTGGTTTCAGGTAGGGATTAATAATAATTTTATGTTAAAAACTATTAATATGTCAATATGAATATGGATAAGTCATTATATGGCAAAAGTACCATTGAACATTACGGTTGACGAAGAAGTTCTGGAGGAATTTAAAAGGATCTGCAACAATAATGATATAAAAATCTCAACGAAAGTAAACTCCCTAATGCGGGAATGGGTCAAAAAAAACGGGGGAGACCTAATTTGAAACATCAGATTTATATGGGGGACAGTCTGGAAATACTCAAGCAATTGCCGGAAAACTCTGTGGACATGGTTTTCGCCGATCCCCCATACGGTTTGGCGAAGAAGAGGGGATTGGGATGGAAATATAGCAAGCATATTACCTTACATGAGGCTTGGGATATTTTTACAAGAGACGAATTTTTCAAATTCAATCTAGAATGGATCAGCGAGAGCATGAGAGTTCTTAGACAAGGGGGAAGTATTTGGGTTTGTGGTTCCTTCCATAATATATATCAAATAGGGTTCATCCTCCAGCATCTTGATGCAAAGATAAATAATAGTATTGTGTGGTTTAAGCCCAATGCTCAGCCGAATATAACCAGAAGGATGTTTACGGAGAGCACAGAGCACCTGATATGGGCGGTTAAAAATCATTCCAAAACGAAATGGACATTTAATTATGACGCAATGCGTGCATTGAACGATGGGAAACAGATGAGAAACATGTGGGAAATTCCGCTCACCCCAAAGAGCGAGAAGTGGGCCGGGGAACACCCAACACAGAAGCCTTTTGAACTTCTGAAAAGGATAATTCTTGCTTCTACAAATGAAGGTGACACTGTGCTGGATCCTTTTCTCGGTTCTGGCACAACATCAGTAGTGGCTGAATACTATGGGAGGAATTCCATAGGGATAGAAAAAAACTCAGAATATTTACCAATTATTAGGAAGAGGATGAGCGTCAATCAAGCAAAAATTGATCGAGGCGAGTCAGAAGTTGTTTACATGTATCCGGAATAATTCGGCCGAAGGAGTTCCTTGGTTCTGTTTCAAATATGCACAGATAAGCAGTTTCACTCCAACGCACTCAAAGCATCTGGTTTTAATTCCGCTTGGAGCCTGGCAGGCATAAGCTGATTCTTAAAGACCCAGGTGTTATGGAATCCCCGTCTTTTGTTGCGATTTGCTCCTCGAAAGATTATTACTTCTATGCCATTTTTCTGACATATTTCGCATCCACACTTTTCCCAGGGCCTGCTTTCAAGGGTTCGTCTATATCTGTGCTCGAGATTCTCTTCGCCTTTCGAACTCCTTGTTAGGAGTTTGTCATATTCCATTACATTTGCCAAGGCTTCATCAACATCAATTTCTCCTCTAGAATAGCTGATAAGTGATTCATACGCCCGCTTTTCCAAGGTTTCCAGTGAAGATTGTGAAATGCCAAGTTCGGAAGTAGCCTTCAATAAATTTCTATTAGATGAGAAAGGTATTCTAATTGCCGAGTACCATTTACCGTCTGAGGAAAGATAATTCTGTCCGGACCTTAACCAAGCTTTCCTGAAGAAAGATGCGCTGTCGAAGCTCGTGACCCCTAACTTTTCAAACTCGTTAATATAACTTGGTCTTAGGACACCGAACAAGTGAAGATCCCTGTCCTCAAGCAACGGTTGTACTGATCTTAGTATTTTGAGTAACTCACCGTTATTATATTGGACCAGCGACCCCAGCGCCACATAGTCATATCCCTGGGATATGAGCTTTTCAACACTGTCAGCATAAGTTTCAGGACTGTAACCCTGGGCTGCCCCTATAGGCCTGAATTTTAATTTTTTTTCCTTTACTATGCTTATGAATTCTTCAGAATTCCGTAACGTAATCTGCCTCCTTCTTTCCCTTTCACTTTCTGGCAGTTCCTTGTAGGTTCTTTTTCCATTTTCCTTTACCTGTAAGAATTTTATGGCCATATGGTCCGGACTAACTCCAAAATCAAACTTCAGACTAGAGTAAAGAGAAGCGGTCTTCTCTGGCGAATACTCAGGAGGTGGCTCGTACTCTGTGACGTAGCTGAAGGCGCCACAATCGCCCATTATTTTTATTCTGGAATATTTTGGTATTTTTAGATACTCTTTTACAGATGATATTCCCCTGATCGTTCGCATTCCATTACCGTTTGTCCCCAATTTGAGTTTAGACTCAAAGTTGCTTAAGCTGAACAGGATCCCATCGTAAACTGGCTTTTTAGAGTATATCTGGTGAGCATAGACATCATTTTTGTACGAATTATTTACATGACCGGGTGAAAATTCGTCATTGACGAATTCAAAATTGGGATCAACCCTGTCTTCCCAGTCTGGAAGGAAAAATTTCATAGTCATTTAAATGTCATTCCCAGAATACACTATTTGTATATGAGCTCTAGCTTGAACATTAATAGTTTATGGGAGCAAAGCAGTTGTTCAAGGTCATTCTGTTATCCTTGGTGGCCTCTTATCACTTGACTTTGGGCAGAATGTTTTAAAGTCGCAGATTGTGCAGGTCTCATCCCTTGGCAACATTTTCCAAGTTTCAAGAATTTTCTTACCTCTCATTTCATCAATAACAGAATTTTCTATCTCAGAAACCGCCCCATCCATGCTCCTTAGGCTCTGGTCTATGTTTTGCTTATTGACTTGTATTATTCTAATAGATCTGTTAATCATCGACTCAGGAGATAATTGAAGTGAATGAGTTGCTCCATTCCAAGCTTTAAGTGATGCCAAGTCTTGACTGTTGAGTTTGAGATCATCAGTTGAATTACCCTGTTGAGACAAGACAAGCCTTTGTAATTTTTTAAGGTCGCTCTCTGATGGTACCAATTCATTAAGGTAGAAAATTATGGCTACTCGAACTCTGTTAGATTCTAATTGCTTTTCTCTTAGCCAAGCATACGTCATGACCTGGTCGTAGTGGTGATTCCACTCCGCATCTGAGGGTTTTGGTCTGGCCATACCTTTGTAGTCTATTATGATGTCAAACTCATTTTGCGCAGCTTCTTGCAGTAATTCCTCACCGAATTTTTCCTCTCTTATTTTTTTTAAAATTAAATTATCAGGTCCAGCACTAGCAACCTTAACTGAGGCCAGAACATCAACAATGCCGGTTATTCCATAATGCCTAGAGCGACTTATGCTCTCAGAATAGTTCGGCATAGGTCGGGTCCCCTTCAGTTTAACTTCAGCCTCTGAAATCAGGGGGAAAAGATGTGGTGCCCAAACCTCTAAAGTTCTTTCCACTCTTTTACTTGCTATCAATTTATGTGGGTGATTTTCGTCGGGACAGCCACCCAATTTTTCATTGGGTTCGTCATATGGACAAAATATGTTCGGAGGTGGTCTTACACCTCCTGCTGCAAGGCGTTTATATACTGTCATTTCTATATCACGTATTCTAGATGCCCAATCTAAAGGTAATACACGATAATTTGGATTTTTCTTCCACCTCAGATAAGCTTCCTCAAGAGATCCATGTATAAATTGCCCAAACCACAATTGTACTGGTCTGGCTGGAGGAAGTTCTCCCTTGTTCTGCAAACGATACTGGAGACCGCAGGAATGATATGAGAGAATATCTCCAGTTATGCTATATTCCGGGATTATATACGGTCTTTTTTTTATTTTCATTTCCATTCTTTCACCTCAGATGAGTTTAACATTTTTTGATAGCTGTCCCCATTCGTTATTAGAATCTCTTGTCCAGCCGGTTGCTACGTTTTTAACTTTACCATTAATGCTAGCACTTAGTCCAACTAGAACAAGGCAATCTTGTGGCCTACTATAAGCGACAAAATAATCACGATAAAGATCATTGAAATCTCTGTCAATAGGTTTGACTGATGACTTTCCAAGTGGGGAATAATTCAATATAAAATCCTCAAGGGCACTTGTGCTTCCAACCTTTTCAGGAAAACGCTTGAAGGCTTGTTTCCAATGGTTTATGGCAAAGTCAGAACCGACATCCACAATCACCATAGGAAACTCAAGCCCCTTGGATTGATGTATGGATAACACGTTAATTCTATCAGATGGGACAGTCTCAAGAAGGTCTTCATTTATCTCAACAGAATTCGTGGCTATTGGTACCATGATATCCCATATTATGTCTTTTATGGATAGTTCTCTTAATTTATCTTTTCCCTGACCGAGATTTATTATGCCGGACAAAGGCTCTATCATTGCACTTTGCTCCACCGCACGAGTTATTAGCTCAAGATAGGCAAGCCCAATGAGGTCATTGTGGAGATCAGGCATCCAACCTACTAAATCGTATATTAACTTATTTAGATGAACTACGGCTTTTTTTGATTTTCCGTTATTCAAAATAAAGTCCCTTGATTCTTGCACATAATCCTGCAAAGTTCTACTATTTGCTAACTTGTGCTTATTATCATTCAAAAATTTATTAGCCGCAATCTCCCATTCATTAAAAGTATACTGTACTTCACGCGGGAGGTTGACAATGGATTCTTGGATAGATTTATCGCCATCGATAATCATCAATATTAACCCAAGCAATTCTTTAATTGCTGGTTCTGTGGAAATATCTCTTCCTCTAGGGTTGAATAGTTTTAAAGGTCTGGCGATATCGTTCAATTGATTGCTGAGGAGGAGTGGTAATCGTTCTTTCCCGCTGCTTGCATATTCCCGAGGAGAATGCATCAAAACTGCTAAATCTGCGGCCGAGCCAGCATTAGCATTTAACGAGATTTTATCACCATTATTTAATGTAAAACCCCCTTCATTGACAATTTTCTCTATAAATCCCGAAACTGCGCTGACTAGATCGCTTATATTATCCCTAAAAATACCAAGTACTGGCAAACCACTTTTATTTTTTCCATTTGGGGGTGAAATTTTGGGTTTTCCTGGGACTCTGGAAGCTTGGTACTTAGAGTCCAAGCCTACAAAGGCATTGACAAAATCTATTATTTCCAAAGTTGATCTATAGTTTGTGTAAAGATTAATGGATTTTGCATCAACATTAGCGCAGGATTTGAATCTTGAAACGAAATTTCTAAAAAGTTCTACTGTTGCGCCCCTAAACCTGTATAATGATTGGTCGTCATCGCCAACAACTACTATGCTTCCTCCATTTTCTACGGCACTCTTCCCCATCCTGAAATATATACTTTCCTGCAAAAGATTTGTATCTTGATATTCATCTATCATTATGAATTTTAAATTAGATAAAAAATCCCTAAGGTAACCATTCCTTAGTTTTTCATCAAAGATCGTTTCAAGCTTCCCATAGTCCAGCAAATTTCGACGGTCAAGTTCTGAGAAATAAGCATTTAACGCTTCTGTTAGTCTTAAAATTCCCTTATTTTGGCTGGCATCCTGTTCAAGTTTTTTTAAATCCACCATGTTTGTGTACACTTGGTCTTTGATCGTCAACAAAAGCTCAGCCTTTTGGCGAGCATTTAGAGAGCCGGCCCCCTCTCCACTTAATGATTTGAGAAGATCCTCCAAGGAGGTGCTGTTGTGCCTTCCATTGTCAAATAACCCGAATCTTAGCATGATCGAAGTTGATACAAATTTTTCTATAACAACTGGTTCAATCTCTCCGGGAGACTTGTACTCTGCCATTATATCCTGCGCAAGGCTGTCGATTGTACCAACATATATTTTATTAAGGTCAATGGTAGACAGGAATTTTATTGTATTTTCATCTTGAATTTGATTCAATAAGCTCTGTCTCAAATCATCGCCCCAACCCAAAACTCTGGACCGCAGTTCTTGGGCTGCCCTTCTGGTAAAAGTAGTTAGGACTATTTGTTCTGGTTTTTCACCATCCACAAAAATTAGCTTAAGGACTCTCAGGGCCATAACTGTTGTTTTTCCACTTCCTGGACCGGCAATTATGTACAGTGATGTATTTTTATCCGATAATATTGCATCCCTCTGGCTTGTGTCTGACTTTAAGTCTTTGTCAAGCGTGTCCTCTGCAGTGGTTAAAAACAAATCAATAGGTATCAAGCACGATCACCAGAATTCGTAATTAGCCAAGTTTTAAACGTACTAACCCGTTTTATTATATCTCCCGTCAGAACTTTTATTGGAATATTATGCTTTTCTAAATTCTGTATATCAAGGGCTTGTATGTAAATCCGACCAAGATTGATAACTACTTCATTGTAAGAATTTTGATTTAAAAATTCATCTAGTTGCTTTGTGACTGAGTTCCTCATTTCTTTTGCCCTTTTCACGGTCATTTTCTGGTCGTAGGGAGATATCTTTGTTTTGTGGTCTATAAGCCCGTATTTCGCAGATAAAATCAACACATCGATGGAGTTTAGATTCGTCTTCCTTAGCATTTTATAGTACGGACCATCGTACACCTCTATTGCTTCTGCTTCTGGAACTGAGCGCTTCGATTTTGAGCATGGAACAATCAATAATTTTTTTCCAAATGCAACCATAAAAAGACCTTAAGTACTGCCGAATCTCTTACAATCATTTCTTTGCAACAGATATGCCCGTTCAAACTGTCGGATTCTCAAAATTATTCTATCTCCAGTATATCCTCAATCTCTTTCAGCTTCCGTGCCATTATCGCTATCTTTAGTTTCACTAGTGCTCTTTTCCTTGACATATACAGGACCATGATCCCATCCATACCTAGTAGTTTCTTTGGTAGTAACAGTCCTTCCTGGCCTCTTAGTCACAGTATACGCCCTTCTCGTCTTTCTCGGTCTGTTTCTTCTAGACATTTATTTACTCACCTCATTTATATTATTCCTCTCCCAGCTTATCCTTGCCTTTATTGCAGCAATCGCTGAAATAAAGGTCAGTCCCAGTATTACTAAACTTGAAATGAAACCAGGCTGACCTAGACTCTGTCTTAACGCAGTCATTATGCCAAATAGTACTATCACTGCGCCAAGGAATAGAATATTTATCGTAATGGGCAATGGATTCAACAGGGCGCATCACCTTTTTTATTCCACTTTATTGTCTGATGATAGTTGCCCATAATTTTTTCTTTCATTTATTTCCCCTATTCCGAATACATTCATTATAGAATTTCTCAAATTCGCTTCTGCGTTTTAAAATAATTTTTCTTTTTTCTTCAATAATTTTGTCTATACGCTCTTCGAATGGCATACCTTTATATTTGTCGAAATTTGCCCTCGTCCTCATATTGTTGCAAATTTTGCAGGCCACTCTAAGGTTCCTTTTGTCATTCCTGTATTTTTGATCTTCTCCCGTTAGCTGCGTATAAGGAATAACATGTTCTCTTGTAAGTTGCATCCATTCTTCAAAGGAACCTCCACAATACTTGTGACAATAAATGCACGTATAGTTGTATTCCTCGAACAGCCTCCTGCTGTATCCCATTAGAGATGTGTCTTTTTCCCCTCTGCAATTAGATTGTTCTTCCTCTTTGTCCATTACATTTCGCCTCTTTCCATAAAGGATATTAAATCGCTAACTTCATTGTCTTTGCTAATTTCCCTTACATCACAGAATGCGGAGTCATTTCTCTTCTTGAATTGGATGAATTTTGCATCAGTATCTTGTTCCGGATATATATCAGATAGAAAGAGTGGTGAATGTGTTGTCATTATTATTTGAATTCGATTTTCCTTTACTGTAGTCAACATGATCTGCTTTAACTCCCTAATTGCTGAAGGGTGCAAATGTATTTCCGGCTCTTCTATAATTATTGATGAGCCTGGTGGAGCATACTCAAAGGTTATCAAAAGTATTAGCAGTTCTCTGAGCCCCTTCGAAATTAAATGGGAAGGTATCACACGATTAAAGCCAGTGATTCCCATATTAACCATGACTCTTCCGTTTTCCAAAGACGTTTTAAGAGACTTAATCTCCCTTGCGATTCTCACGGCTTTTTCCATAATAGAATTATATTTTTCAATTTGATTTAATTTCATTTCCAAGAGGGCATTGACAACATTATATTCTCCCGGTTTTTGGCCTGTGTTTCCCGGAGTGTTTTGTGGTATTTCTCTAACTTCGTTTAGGACGAATAGATTAAGTAGCGAGCTCAGAGAATTCGGGTTCAGGTAATGCGGAGAGACGGTAACAGGAAAAGCATTGCTGATAAATCCGCCACTGCTTAGATTTTTACCCAAGTTAAGCTTTAAAATCCCCTGCAATGGTCTGCCATTGAATATTAATTCAGATTCTAGTTCCAAATAAGATGAATTTTGTCCGATTAAATCTTTTTTTAAAACGTCAGAAACTTGATAAAGTTTTTCTAATTCTATACCTGAAATATCAAATCTGGAATAGAAATCAGAGTTACCAGATGGGCTCGAATCTGTAATCGGATTAGAATTTGCATAAGTAGGATAAATTGGGCTGAGTGAATTTAAAATACCTTTTAAAAAATTTGACTTACCAGACCCGTTTTCTCCAATCAAAACATTAAAATTTGATAGTTTAACATCGATGTTTTCTAAGTTCCTGAAATTTTGTATCTTGACCGTTTTAAATATCATTTATCTTTCAGCCCTTCAATATCTCCTCAATCTCTTTCAACTTCCTAGCAACCTGTTTTCCTTTCTCCGTAAGGGAAATTACTGACTTCCTGGGATAAGAAGAACTATCTATCTCTGATTTTACAATTTTCAGCTTTTTCAACGCTTCTATGGTTCTGTATAAAGTAGTTGACGAGATAGAGTACTCATCTATGAACCTCTGGAAATTAATGGACCCTCTTTCATCAAGTATGAATATTATTTTCAAGAACTGCGAATGCCGCTCGAATTGAAAGATCGGAGAATCTTCATCGATTGTCAATTATAGAAGTAAATAGCATGAAGTTTAGGATTTTACGCATTACTTCTATAAGTGAAAAGTATTAATACACTGTATGCGTTTCCTTTTTAGGAGTGAAATGCATTGAAACATCTGAACATAACATGCGGAGATGATGTCTTTCAGTGGCTATCTGAACATCCGGAGATAAACAAATCCGGCCTTTTTCAAAAAGTTGTATCTTTTATGATGGAAAAGCAGGAGACTGTTTTGAAGAATACAGATCTTGCTGAGATCGTAAAACAGGAGGCCTCCCAATGAGCACGGAAAAAATGAATGGTTTGCGAGACCATCCAACAATATTGGGCAGGCTAAAAAGACTTTTCACAAGGGAATATGAGAGCAAGATCAGGACCAGGGAGATGATCCTGGACATACAGGACACCCTGAAGTATCTCCTTCAGATCAGGAGGGAGAACCAGGACAACATATACCTTGAAACCCTTATCAGTGATTCAGCACGCATACAGAGCCGGTTAATCCTTAACTCAAGCATT
>DARE01000053.1 GCA_002503205.1 Thermoplasmatales archaeon UBA447
AAATCAGAGATATTTTACTCCACTCTTCTGTTCTTGAACGTTGGGATGGTTGTGGCTGCATTCAGTTATAATCTGATCGCACTTTTCATTGCCTTTGAATCAGTCAGTATAGGAACCTATGTTCTCTCAAGCTTTGGAAAGACCAGAAGAAACCTGGAGGCCTCGATAAAGTACTTCTTTACAGGAACCATAGCAACTGCCTTCATTCTTTTCGGTGCCAGCTTCTATTACATGGGGACCGGAACATTCAGTATATCATCATCTGCCCTTTCCCATGTCACTGGCTCACCTGAAATAACACTTGCACTTGCTTTCCTGATTATAGGGTTTGGATTCAAACTGGCACTCTTTCCGTTCCACCAGTGGGCTCTCGACACATACGATGGTACGGAAAATTCGGTTTCCGCTTTCCTTGCGGCCGGAAGCAAAATACTGGCATTCATGGTCATTCTGAAGGTTTTCCTCTCTGGTTTTTCATTTGACCACACTGCTGTATTTTACCTCTTTGTGATACTTTCAATCATAACAATGACATACGGGAATATCTCTGCACTTTCGCAGAGCAATCTCAAGAGGATACTCTCCTATTCGAGTATTGCACAGGCCGGCTATCTGGTACTTGTCCTGGCCGTTGTTGCAGGTAGCAGCAAACCCACATCAACAGTGGCAGAATTTGCCATAGCTGCGGGGATGTTCTACTCACTTGTCTATATATTCATGAAGGGAGGGGCCTTCATAACGATGAACGCCGTACCCAAGGATAATGTGGAACTGGAAGATGTTTCAGGCCTTGGAAAGCGGTCTCCCGCAACAGCAGTCAGCCTGTCAGTTATAATGCTGGCACTTGCCGGCATCCCCCTTACTGGTGGATTCCTGGCGAAATACTATCTGTTTCTTGCGCTTATTGAGGGAAGCCTATGGTGGCTGGCAGTCATTGCAATTCTGAACAGCGCAATATCTGTGTTCTATTATTTCAGGGTTATAACATACATGTTCGCAAGGGACCCAGCTGAGGGTGAATCAGCAGTCCCTTACAGTGCAAAAGCTCCTGTTGTTGCCGCAGCAGTCATTACTGTTGCCCTTTTCTTCATTGGAATAATTGCTTCCTTCATGCCGACTCTCATAAGCGCCGCTGGAGGAATTTTCGGGTGATTGTCAATGACCGTTATGTCTGATCTTGAAATACTGAAGAGTTCCCTGATATATGGAGAGCCTGAGGTTGCTGTGAAGCTCATTGAGAGAAAGACAAAGAAACTGAAGTATCTCATAAGGATTAGCAGAAAACCTCGCCCTGATCTTTCTGATCATCTGGCAATGCTTGAATACTTCAATCAGGTTATGACAGGTGCAATAACCATCGAAGAATTCAGGGATCGTATCTCAGGAATAAAATCTCTGGTGAGCCTGATGCCTGCAGATGGTCCGGAATTTGCCATTGACAACTTAACATACTTGGTCCAGCTGGCATTAGACAGATATAATATCCAGTATCCAAAATATGATTCTAAGAGGTGCGATGACAGATGACAAAGCCACATTTCACAGATTGTTTCAAACATTTTCATGGCGAAGAAGAGGAGGCTGCAGAAGTGGTCCACTGTCTGAAGAAGTTCGGCGAACAGATCTACTTCGATGACAACTCAGGAAGGCTGGTGATGGGCAGAGAGAAATACGATCCAGACCAGGCAGAGATTATGAAGAGCCTCAGCAATGCACTTGGAATAACTGACAGAAAGAGCTATGAGCAGGCAGACAGGAAATACAACCTGACAATGTACTGACCAGATAGCCTACACGGTGATATACACACAATTTTTTTAACTGAAAATATGCTGTGAATCACATTATGATTCAGAAGGCAGCACAGATCAATCTGCAGAATATATCTGAGTATGTATCGGTGCTGGAGATTGACAATGGTGTGAACAACACACTGAACATTGAGGGGCTGGATGATCTTTACTCGATCCTCTCTACGCTCGCCGATGATGATCCAAAGGTCATCCTCATAACGGGAAAGGGTGAACGGTCCTTCTGCATGGGATACTCGTCAAACTGCAGTGATGAGGCTAACAATTCAGCCGTGAGGGAGGCCAGGGATCTGGCCCTTTCAGCAGTGAGAATGATTCGGGCATCGCGCCACTACTTCCTGGCAGGGATAAATGGTTATGCCCTTGATCTTGGCATCGAACTGGCGCTAGCCAGCGATCTTTCCATTGCATCATCTAAAGCAAAACTAGGCATGCCAGGCCTTAAGTACGGAATGCCCCCTTTCACTGGGGTGCTAACCGATACAACATTGAACATGACCGGGGAAGCATATTCGCATCTTAAATCAGGGAATCTAATAGATGCGAACCAGGCAAGCAATCTGGGCCTTGTGGACAATGTGGTTGATTACACCAATTTCAGGCGTGAAATACTGAATTACTGCAGGTCACTTAATCCGGAATATCTCTCTAACTACAAGGTTGTTAAAAGGCCAGAAGTTCCCAGGGTAGATTCAGACAGGCTTTTTTTTCAGGTGTACAGAGTATCCTGCAAGAGCATCAAGGATCTAGAGCGCTTCAGAAACTCTCTTTGATGCCTCTTCAGATTTTTTAACCCATCTTTCTGAGAAGTATACTCCTACAAAATAGAGCGCTATCATGGGAATGGCTATTATGATCATGGTGAATCCAGTGACACCAGGGGAGAAGATCATCCCTATTACAAGCGATATCACTACTGCATATCTCCAGTGCCCTCTCCAGTATTCAGCTGGAACCAGCCCTACCCTGGTAAGCCCATACATGAATACTGGAACTTCAAATGAGAATCCAAAAAGAAGAATGTAAAGTATCAGGAAGGATTCAAAGCTCATCAGACCAACACTCTCTATAGCTCCTAGACCTATGTCGAAATCATTGAAAATTCTGAAAAGTTCCGGTGCTACAAAATATATGCCGAAGAATGCACCTGTGAAGAAAAGCGCAGATGCTGGAAAGAGGATGCTGTGTACAAGTTCTCTCTCATGTTTTTTCAGTGCAGGTTCAATGTACTGGAGTACCTGGTAAAGAAGGTATGGCATGGTAATTATGAGGTCCAGGAAAAGGATAATTAGAAAATCTGTTGCCACGCCATCTGCAGGCTTAAGAATAAGAAGCTTTGTCCCACTTGGGAGTATATGGAGTTCCAGAATGTGAAGGAACTGTGCTCCAATGTTGTTTGTTACATCCAATTTCAGGAGTGGTATCTCATGCCCGAATATGTTATAATCAGCAACCCTGAAAATAATAAACAATATGAAAAAAAAACCATAAATCTTCAAAAAACTGATAAACCTAACTCTTAACTCTGAGACATTTCTCAGAATTATTGGTAGGAAATCATCGTCGGACATCAGTTTTCAGAGTTAATCTTCTGCTTTATCTCATTGAGCACGTCTTCTTTGCTCTTGTTTTCTGGGTCAATACCAAGATCTCTGGCTATCTGACTGTAGTCTGTCTCCTTTTTAAGCGGTGAATCAACGGGGCCATTGACGGCCTTTGATAATTCATTTTTAATATCCATCTGGCCCCTTTTAAACTCACCAGTGGCTCTGCCAATATTTCTGGCGAATTCCGGTATTTTCTTTGTACTTCCAAAGAGCAGCAGGACGACCGCGATAATTATAATCCAGTCGATTGGGCTGTCAAACATTAATTTTGAAATGAAAAATGTTTATTTAAACATTCCTAAACGCATCTCAAAGGTCAGTTTCCACGCTAAATCCAGACTTTCTGTACATTTCAGATTTACTGGTGATCAATTTCTTCTGCTCACTGTTCAGATTGGCAAATGAAAAAGAAATTGCCTTTTTTTCACTGTTTGCGACGACAAACCCAAGTGTTTTGTCTGTCGGCATCACTTCATCTGTTCTGGCAAAGCCTTCAATGAATTCCTGCATGCTCTCTTCAGGATATTCCGATGTCAGGACCTCCTTGAGATTATCGATAGCGTTTCCGACTCTGTCCATTTCAACACAGATTACTGAAGGGTGTATACCCTTCAGGCTGATGTTGAACATCGCACAGTCTACCATACCTCATGCCTTAACTTTCTTGAGGTACCATCTCTCTGCGCCTGGTTCCTTCTCTCTTTCAAGAGCTCCCTTAAGTGTGTTGGGTGCTGATGCAATACCCTCCTGTCCTGGTTCCCAGTTAACTCCTGTTGCAAGTTTCTTGTCCCAGTTGAACTGGAATGCCTTCACAACTCTGAGTATTTCGCGCATATTTCTTCCAACTTCTGCTGGATAGTATACCATCCATCTTACAGTCTGGTTTGGATCAATGAGGAACACTCCTCTGACAGTTGTCCCAACCTTCGGGTCCATCAGATTGAACTCCTGGGCCACTTCCTTATCTATATCCGCAATTACAGGGAAAGGAACTTCTACGCCATATTTCTCTTTTATATCTTTAAGCCATGCTATATGACTGTAGATACTGTCTACACTGAGCCCTATTAAAGTTACTCCGAGCTTCTTGAACTCTTCATAATTTTCCGTAAAGCCAAGAAATTCTGTTGTGCACACAGGCGTAAAATCCGCTGGGTGCGAAAATAACAAAACCCATTTTCCCTTGAGGTCTGAAAAGGTCAGGGGTCCCTGGGTAGTGTTCACGGTAAAGTCCGGCACTTTTTGTCCTAGATGTACTGGCATTCTATTATCACCAAAACATGATTATAAAATAGTATAAATACGGTTAAGTTTGGTGCAAAAACGTCAGTGAGTTCTGGCGTAACTCTCAGCGAAGTATGTTATCAGTATATCGGCACCTGCCCTAAAAGGAGCTGTAAGTGCCTCATTTATGAAATCCTCAGAAAGTGTGCCAGATTCAACTGCACTGGTTATCATGGCATACTCACCGCTCACGCTATAGGCAGCAATTGGAAGATTGGTGCTCTGTCTTGATCTGTATATGACATCAAGGTAGAATATTGCTGGCTTGACCATGAGCATATCAGCACCTTCAAGTTCGTCAATGCTGTTTTCCCTTATAGCTTCTCTGGAGTTTCTGTAGTCCATCTGGTAAGACCTCCTGTTCCCAAAAGAGGGGGTCGAACCTGCAGCCTCCCTGAAAGGCCCATAAAGGGAGGATGCGTATTTGGAACTGTAGCTCATGATGGGAATACCGGTATATCCGGCGGAATCAAGAGATTTCCTTATGGTGTAAACCTGGCCATCCATCATCCCGCTTGGTGCTATTACATCCACTCCTGCTCTGGCATATGAAAGGGCTATTTTGGAATAGGAGTCCAGCGTAAGGTCGTTATCCACATTTTGGCCTCTCAGTATTCCGCAGTGTCCATGGCTAGTGTACTCACACATGCAGAGATCTGCAATGATCAGTATTTTGGATGATTTTTTGATTTCTCTGATAGCCTTCTGAACTACGCCGTTATCATTGTATGCTTCGGATCCTATTTCATCCTTCCTTGAAGGAACTCCGAATAGAAGTATGCCACCTAATCCAGACTGATCAAGTTTTTTGCAATATTCTCCAATCATACTTAGAGGATATCTGAAAATTCCTTTCATTCCACTTATGGGTTCAGGATTGGCCGCGTCCTCACTAACAAATACTGGCATTATCATCTTTGACTTGTCAGGCCTGCTCTCGGCCAAAAGGTCCCTTATCCTTTCATCATTTCTGTTTCTTCTGAGCCTCTGAATTGGGAACATGAAACGTTAATTTCATACACAGATTTAATCTATGGCAAATGATGAATGTCATTAGGATAAGGGCCAGTGGGACACTGGTACTCCCGGAGCCATTGATGGACGAAGTGATCTCATCCGAAAGTGCGGGTGGCTCCAGGATGCTTGAGAAATGCAGGAATTCCATTTTCACTGAAATGCAACTCAATACAGATTCAAGGGTAACATTCGACATTAGCGGAAACCGCCTGAAAACGCTGATTGAAATTTCAGGAGAGGATTTCAGCAACCTTCTGGTATCCGCATTCAAGATAATTTGTGACACAGCACTGCAGATAATGGCTGACTTGAAAATCGATAAGGATGATTTTGCCAGAATTCTGTCAATATCTGATATCCACGTCCTTGAGATAAGGGGGGTTCAGACTACCTGATGCAATTCAAGATCGGGCCAGCCTTCAGAATCATAGACAACTGAGGAAAGGTATGATTCCTTTTCATTAGAATTTACGAAAATATAACCTCCAATATCACGAAAATGAATTGTGAAAGAGGCATAATGGCTTATTTTTGAATAGCTGTCATCGTCCACAATCAGGAATATTGCACCTGTTGTTCTTATTGAATTTGCAAGATTTATCAGGTCCCCGAAGAAGTTCTCTCCATAGGTGAATCTCATAAAATCATAGGAGAAGAAGTAAAGGTGAGGCCTGGAAGATGAGGACAGGAAGAAGTCAATAACCTCATTGGGAAAGTCTTCCAGAATACCCTTTCCTTCAAGGTTGATTACAAATGAGTTAGACCGCTTTGACTTCTCTGCGGTAATATAATGTTTAAGCGAATCAGGCTCAAGGCAGTTTGACATTACCCTGGAGGTTTCGTAACTGCTTGATGTAACGTCCATCACACCCCTGTCCTGAAGTATGGCGCTTTTAATGAGATTATTTTTCATTAGATTCAGGATATCATCAACCGCCGGGGATGTCCCAACACGGTGGAGCATTATTAGTGTGCCCAGTGGAACCTTTGGGGTTTTATCAGGTGTAATTTTCTCAAATTCAGAGGTTGTCAGCGGGACTTCGAAAAGTGCTTTGCTCAGTGACACGGGCTTGGTAAACCTGCCCTCTGGATAGGTTATCGTCTCTTTCGAAAACGCATGGCACTTGCCATTTTCAAGGGAGTAGAAGAAGACTGGCGTAGTACCTATGGATACGCCACGCAGTTTTTCCATAGTGGCTTTTCTTATGAGGATCCCCTCTTCAAGCATGTAATCCATCGAGAGAACCCCGTCAGCGAAATATTCAAGCTTTACGTTCTCTTTTGCTTCCAGAATGCATATCAGATTTGCACCGGACCTTTCTACAAGGTCAGAGTAAAGCATTGAGAAAAGTGTCTGCTCATTGACATCATACTTTTCTGAAAGGGACTCAATTGAGTCAATAACAATAAGAGGTGAGTTCCCCTGATTTACCTCAACAAAAGAATAAATTGCCCTGATCTCCGGTAAAAGATCGGAAATGTTAAGAATAAGGCCGTATGAGTCACTGCCCATCTTCCCCTCCTCAATGAGCTTTTCAAGTTTCTTCAGTGAATCTGTAGAAACATTTGTTAGTGTATCAGGAAGTTTGTCTGTGAGATTTTTCAGCGAAACAGACTCAAGCCATGGGTATGTTCCATAGAGCGACACGTCTGAGAATCTCGAGGAAAGGTAACACACCGGCACCCTGTCCATAACCCGTTCCAGGAACCCCAGTGCGAATGTCGTCTTACCGGCACCTGGTCTCCCCTTTATTATCAGAGATTTGCCGTAGGGCTGTACGAAGAAGGTCTCGACGGTTCCAAAGAGATCTGTCTTTTGCATATTATCGATCTTCACCGATTCAGTCATTTTCTCGAGGTTTCCAGTTCAAGCCATACCTCGTTATCTGACCATACTGAATACTCTCCATGGTATTCATACTTAGCACTATCATCAGATAGCAGTTTTTTTCCATGGCGGCGCTCTTGATCTGTTCAAATGCTTTCCCAATCTCCTGGAAGGAATGGTAGACAAGAAGGAAGTCGAAAAGGTCTATCATTACAATTGTTGCCTTTCCCTCAAGTATCTTTCTTGTAATGTTCTCTACAATAAAAGTGAGATTAACTGGCCTGTTTCTCTGTGTCCCTATGGAATCTGTAACCCAGAGGAAGTTATTTTCGTTTAGTGCTTCAGGGAGCTCAAGTGCAAGATTGAATCTTGACACAACAAGTATTTTGTCCTTGTCTACCTCCTTCGCAAGGAGTATCTCAAGAAATTTATCCGCATTCTCTGGCTCAGTAAAATATATATTTCCCGGATAAAGCCCATTTTTAGAAAGGTAAATGGACATCTCGTTTAGATCCTTCAACCTTCTTACCCTGTGATTTGTAAGCGCCTGTCTCAGTCTTTTTCTAACCTCACTCACAGGATCAGAATTTGTAATGATGTGTTCCGAACTATAAAGGATAGTATCTGGAAGTTCAATGGCTTCCTTAGAAAGTACAATAAGAAGAAAATCTCTACTGGGAGCCGAAAAAAAATCCTGCTCCTCCTGTGAAATCCCCTCGTCATTTATCCAAACAATGCTTGTGGGGCGAAGTTTTTTGACCAGTGATGGTGAGATTGAGTTTGTAATGTCATAAGGGATGCCGGTCGGGTCAAGGAGATCTTTCAGGTATTCCTTCTTTTTACCCGATCTGTCATAAGCAATGATCATCAACATTAAAATGTCATGTCATATTTAATTCTTGCTTATAATAATCATACCTCATGAACAAATTCCTCTTTAATGCCCTCCGGTCATGTTATAACTAAGACAAAATATTGATTTTTTGAAAATCTTTCATTATCCATGAAAATTAATTCTATAAGAAATTTCGCTTCAAACTGTCATGTAAGGCATTATCTATTTAAATCAAATAGCAATAGTTACTGGAGATATTTGGAAAGTGAAGATTACGGTGACCTTAGGAATAAGATAAATTCCACGAACAGGTACAAGAGGCTTATCGAGCTAAGGGAAGAAATTTCTAAGCTCAAAGGTAAACTGCCTTTTTCCGTTATCAGTGAACTTACAGGAAGGATTGAGGAGCGTATTCAGACTTTTGAATGCCCTGTATGCAGCGACGCCAGCATAAAAATAATTTTCATAAACGGTTCAATTAAGGACCTGGAAGAGTGGGAATGCAAATATGCACTGGAGCGCGAGATGAAGCTTTCAGATTACATATTCTCCAAATATTATACGGCAAGGGATTTTCTTATTGACATGTCAAAACCACTGGGAATATACGCAAAGGATGGCCAGGCTGTACCATCAAGCCCACAAAAAGAAAAGGCTAATGTAGAGGTTCTTCAGACACGGGTTGAACACCTGATCAAGGTGGTCGACCACATGAATAAGGTTTACGCCGAGAAGATACCTAAAATTGCAAACGACATCAGCGAAATAAACGGAAAGCTGGAATTGCTCTACAAGAAAATAATGGAAAGTGAGGCCAGGAGTCAACCAAAACCTTCCTGATTTATCGGTCGCGACATCTTTATTTTTGTAGAAGTCATATGGATTTATGCCTCGAACAAAAATTTCTGTAATTGGGGCAGGGAATGTGGGCGCAACACTGGCTCAATTTCTTGCATTGAAAGAACTTGGTGATGTATATCTTTTTGATGTTGTTGAGGGCGTGCCTGAAGGGAAGGCTCTAGATATGCTTGAAGGTCAGCCGCACTGGAAGTCTGACTCAAAGGTGTATGGTTTCACAACTGTGGACAGGTCAAAATATGAGAATTTGAAAGGCAGTGATGTTGTAGTTGTAACTGCAGGCCTTGCCCGAAAGCCCGGAATGAGCAGAGACGACCTTCTCAACAAGAATCTGGAAATAATGTCTGATGTGGCAAAAAACGTCAAACAGTATGCTCCTGAATCCAGAGTTATAGTTGTTTCTAACCCTGCAGACATAATGGCTTACGCATTTTATAAGGTATCTGGGTTCAAGCCCGAGAGGATTATGGGACTTGGAGGTTCTCTGGACAGCGCAAGATTTAGAACTTTCCTGGCCCAGGAACTGAATGTCTCCATTGAGGATGTTCTGGCCTTTGTTATCGGGGGGCATGGAGACGACATGGTTCCATTCATCAGATATTCAAGTGTTGGAGGAATCCCAATATCAAATCTGCTTTCAAGAGAGAAGATAGATGAAATCATAAAGAGGACAAGATTTGGTGGCGGGGAAATTGTCAATTACCTTAAGACAGGAAGCGCATATTACGCACCTGGAATATCCATAACTGCTATGGCAGAATCGATTGTCCGCGATAAGATGAGAATCATTCCATGTGCAGCGTACCTTTCCGGATCACATGCCAAGCATTATGGGGCTGAAGGCATCTTTATAGGGGTCCCAATAAAGATTGGTTCCAATGGTGTCGAGCAGATAATGGACATAGACTTCAACAGCGAGGAGCTGGAACTCTGGAAGAAGACTGTTGCTTCCGTTAAGGAAAACTGCAGAAAGGTTGACGATTTTCTGTCAAAGTAAATTATTCCCTTCCATTATTTTTTGTAAAATTCAGGGTATTTTGAGTATTTTATTGGATCATGCACTCCTGCTTCCATAAAACCACGAAGGCGCAGCTGGCATGAATCACACATGCCGCATGCCTCATCCCCTCCCTCATAGCATGACCATGTAAGTTCGTAAGGGACATTCAACTTAATTCCCATGTTTATTATTTCAGATTTCCTTAGATACTGCAGAGGGACTTCTATTCTTATCCTATCTTTTCCATCTGAACCAGTTCCTATATTGATGGACTGCTCCATTGAATTGAAAAACTCAGGCCTGCAATCGGGATAACCAGAATAGTCAAGGGCATTTGCGCCAATGAAAATAGTGCTCGCTTCTATGGTCTGGCAGAGGCCGGCTGCGATAGAGATCATTATGATATTCCTTGCGGGGACATATGTATTGGGTATTCTGCTCTCTATATCCGCAAGCCTCCTGTGTTCAACATTTCCATAACCTGTAAGGGAGCTCTCTATAAGGTCGGATAGGTTGATCTTAGCCTCCTTCAGATCAATCCCGTATCTTGATGCTATATCTCTTGCTGAATTGTTCTCCCTGGAATGGCGCTGCCCATAGTTGAAGGTCAGGGCGGTCAACTGAAATCCCTTTTTAATGGCATAGGCAAGAACCGTTGCGGAATCGAGCCCTCCCGATAAGAGAATAACTCCTTTCTCACTCATTTTAAGTTCACTTGGAAAGACGATCCCTGAGATGGCCCCTCAAAGACCGTGAGCGAGAGTGTTTTCAGGTTTTCATAAACATTCAGTTCATTCTTCAACTGGGAGGCGATCAAAGAGGCCAGGTTCTCACTTGAAGATATGTCCGCATCTATGAAACAGACATCATCCTTGAAGAAACTCATCTTCTTTCCACTGTATTCAACTATCACCTGATCAGACTTCACTTCCACAACTGAACGGGTCTTGCGCGTTGGGATAAGAACTCTGTGGTCATATGGCTCCAGAATATTCCTGACGATCTTCTTGACATCACCGTAATCTACAAGTATTCCGTCTTTTACGTCACCCTCCAGCTCTATTGAGACTGCATAGTCATGGCCATGAAGCCTTGAGCATTTTCCGAGTTCTGGGATAAAGTGAGCGGAGGAGAATCTCAAATTATTTCCCCAGCCGTCTATAGTCATCTTCATATGGGCACTTTATTGTAAGAATCGATTTAACACTTCTTTTTTAAAAACCTGAATCAATATTCATTCATGATGAACTCAAAAAAGAGTAATACTGTTGAAAAGTTCAGCGAAAAAACTTAAAGAACGATACAATCCCTCACAAATGGGCGGGTGGCCTAGTCAGGATATGGCAGCAGCCTCCTAAGCTGCAGGTCGGGGGTCCGAATCCCTCCCCGCCCGTTTTATAGAATCTGTGGCAAATGCAGGGTATTCTTGGTTTTGGATTCATTATACGTCCTATTTTGTTAGGAAAAGATTGATGCGAAATTGACTTAAAGAGATTGGGACCTCTTTAATTAAGAGCTTTGTGGGATGCTTCACTGTTCCATTCTTGGGGCTAGAAGAAAATTTCCTGAAATGGATTCTGATTCTTTGGACTGGCCAAATTTGAATTCAATGGTTAGCGGATAGTCATCCTTAAAGCTCAATTTTATATCCTCAGCACTTGATAGTGATTTAACGAGCTTAAGAAGGTATTCAAGCGGATATGAGCTCTTTATTGTCTGTGAGCATTTAATCTCCTTCAGCATATCTTTTGGAAGGATCATTTCTGATTCCTCTGAATCTGACACGGATCTAGCACGCAGTTCCTGGCCATTGAGTGTAAGCCTTATGGAGTCCGATACATCTTCAGCTGCCTTCAATCCACGCTCCAGGTTGCCCTTCGATACTACAACATAACTCTCTGAGTTTATCTGCGGAACCCTGGGAGTGGTAACAGAATTGTTGTCAAGAAGTGAAATGCTCTTTACAATGGTGCTTATCTCGAATCTCAGCTTCCCTCCGTCCCTGCTCATTGTAACAAGATCATTTGGAGATGCCAGCTTTATCACTGATTTCACCCTCTCAACATCTATTGCCAGCTCTTCCTCCCCATCAGTCGTGTATTCTACAAAAGCCCCCCGGGGGATTTCCATTGAAACCATTGCAACATGCGCAGGGTCTACAGCCTTGACGGAGAGGCCCTCAGGGGTCACCTTGAACTTGGCCTCAGTAACAACTGTGTTAAGCAGATCCGCTATTTCCTTGAGGTTCTTTAATGAAATTGTCATTTTCAGCATTGTCATTCACATCTACAAAGTCTTATGGAAGCGAATCATCTAAATTGTAATTAATCCTTTTCTTTCCTCAGGAATGATTTTTAGATAATGTGTTTTGAAGGACATTTGCTATTAAATGGTGAGAATTCAGGTGCCCGAGAAATATGCATTTAAAAGTTAAAAACGCAATTCTGAAAAGTTCCTGATCACCCGGTACTTTCCATTCGGTGGGTTTTCCATACCTGGCCTTACAGACAGATAAGTCATAAACCCA
Organism: Thermoplasmatales archaeon UBA447; assembly: GCA_002503205.1. Taxonomy (GTDB): domain Archaea; phylum Thermoplasmatota; class Thermoplasmata; order Thermoplasmatales; family Thermoplasmataceae; genus UBA447. The sequence goes on from DARE01000053.1 coordinate 12,768, forward strand.
GAGGCATCGGCTGCCTGAAGTTCAATCACACTGTCAGATACAAAAACAATTCTCGATGGATCTACACCTATGAGCCCAGAGATCCTCTCATAACTATCTGGTTCATTTTTAGGCCCAACATTAGTATCAAAATAGGAAAAAATGTATCTCGTGAGGTCTCCATACTGGGTTGTGGAGAATATTGCCTTCTGTGCAGGGACGCTTCCAGATGAGTATATGCTGACTACTATTCCAGAATCGTGCCATCTTTTTATTGCCGGCGGGACATCTGGGTAAACCTCACCCTTCAGCTCCCCACTTGCATAACCCGAATTCCATATCATCGCCTCAAGCTCCTTAAAGGCAGTAAATTTGCTGTCCGAATCTATGAGGGAAACAATGAGATCAGTGATCTCTTTCCTGCCCGTATTTTTATCATGGGGGCTTACCTGACTGTAATTTCCAATTATTTTGCTCAAGCATTTCTGGACTTCAACATCCTCAGAATGGGCATCCAGAAACTCATTTAGATGCTCCTTCGCAAACGGAAATAGTTTCCTGTAAACAAAATCCTTGGGTGTAGTAGTCCCTTCTATATCCAGTAACACTGCCTTTGGCTGCATCATTAAACTGTTCACCGCTTACCTACTTTGGTGAAATGTAGGCTGGTCCCATACAGACAGGCTGATACCTGCTATCCAATCTGCTTCCTGAATAGTAGGGAGTCCAGCCAGACATATTCTGAAACAGCCTGATCGCACGGATCTTCTTTTCGCCGCACAGATTGAACCAGTGCAGAGTATTTTTTGGAATTCTTATAAGGTCCCCCTTGCTTACCTCAATTACTGTAACATCACCATTCTTGGGGTGGACATGAAACAGCCCTCTCCCTTCAAGAGTGAACCTGACCTCATCCTCATCATGCCAGTGTTCACTGCTGAACTTCGCAAGCATTCCATCAAGATTTGGAGTATCTGGTTTCATATCTATAACATCAGCAGTGTTGTAACCTCCTCTCTTTTTCAGGTCTTCAATTTCCTTACTGTACGCTCTGAGGATTTCATCCTGAGAAGAGGTCTCTCCGAGTTCAATCATAGACTCCCAGTGGTTGTATTCAATTCCAATTTCAGCAAGGTATTTTGCAGCCTCATCCCTGTCCGTAATCACGCGGCCCTTGTCAGGTATATTCACTACTACCATACAAAACCCTCAACACCATTATGCTCTTAAGTTATTTATCTTTGAAGCTGAGCAATCTACCCTCAGATTCCAGAAGATACTCCAGGGCTTCCAGGTGCCTCAATGCTTCATTTAAATCTCTACCCCATGTATAAAGGCCATGCTTTCTAAGAATGAGCCCATGAATCCCTGGCTTCTCAGTCAGAATATCATCAAGCTCAATTGACACTTTTTTCATATCCTGGTTATTTTCAATGATTGGAAGGAATTCTTCATGCTCGTGTGTCTTAACACCGTTCAGTGCCTTTAGCATCTCATAACCACTCAGATAGATGCCTTCGGATTCTGAGAAATATGATGAAATTACGTTTGACCATACCGAATGTGTGTGAAGAACTGCTCCTGCTTTTGCCGAAGCCTCAAGTTTAAGGTGTAGAAGGGTCTCACTGCTCGGTTTCCCCTTTCCTTTAATGACATTCATCTCACTGTCAATTGCGATTATATTGTCAGTTTTCAGATTGCCCTTGAAAGTTCCACTCTCTGTTATGGCGACAACTGTCGGGTCTGTAGAGATTAACGAGCTAAGGTTTCCGCTTGTGGCATAAAGCCAGCCCCTGTTATAGAGATATTTTCCTATTTCTATGATCTCGTGGGTGCTGGCGTTAAATGCAGACTCAAGTTCACTGGTCCATTTTGCAGGCATTTAATGGCGTATGATAACACACAATAAAAATGAAATCCTTCTCAAAATTATAGATTTAGAAGTATAGGATATTGAAATCAGACAGTCATGCAGGTTTAGAATCTTTTGCATGCAAACTGGCTGTTCTTGAAATTGACACCTCAACGGACCAGATGATAAGGGCTAAGGCCTCTATGAACTCATAGAATCCAAGGGCAAGTGGGCTACTCACTGCTTTGAATACTTGAAGGATTCCTACAATTATGAATCCAAGTCCGATTATTGAAAGTGCTATTCCCATGGGCGCTTCATATCTGCGCTTTTCAGTTGGGGAAAGGGAAAACATGATTATTCCTGATGGAAACAGAATGAAGTATATGAGCGCAAAAACAAGGTGTATGGTGCCGAAATGTTCATTGAATACCCCTACCAGTGCAAGACTGATTCCAGCTATCAGGAGAATGCCGCTGATGTAAGATTTCAGATTGAAGTATCTGTGGAGCGCGTACATAAAAATAATATTCAAAATCCCTTCTATAATGAGCGCAGAATTGAAAAGGTATCCATAAGAATGCACACCCAGATCAGATAACGCACTCTTATACCAGCTGAACCATGGTGAGATTTCGATGTCAGAGACAAGAAGAATAAGGGCAATAACTGGCCCTATGGCTCCTGTGAGAGTTGCCAGCTGGGATAAGGATCTATTGGTGGTATGGGGGCCTTCGTTTGAGTTCTCATTCATTATAGAAGATTAGGAGTATCTGCTTAAAAGTGTTCGCTGTCAAAAAATATCCATGTCAGAACATATCATATAAAGTTAATCTAATCCCTTGTAATACCAACCTGTCCCACTGGGACAGAAGGTAGAAAATATGTCAGAGAACTTGGATCCTTTTGAAATCGCTCTAAAGCAGCTGAACAAGGCCGCTGAAGTGATGAAACTGGACAAACAGGCTCTGGAATTGCTGAGCAGTCCAATGAACATTTTTCAGTTCAGCATTCCAGTTAAAATGGATGATGGGAAAACAAAGGTATTTCAAGGCTTCAGAGTAAGATACAACAATGCCAGAGGGCCAGCAAAGGGAGGAATCAGATTCCACCCAGATGAAACTCTCTCCACTGTCAAGGCTCTTTCAGCGTGGATGACCTGGAAGACAGCTATAACGAACCTTCCACTTGGAGGCGGAAAAGGTGGAGTAATTTGCGATCCTAAAAAGATGAGCCAGGCTGAACTGGAAAGACTCAGCAGAGGATATGTAAGGGCAGCCTACGATTTTATAGGCCCGGAAATAGATGTCCCAGCTCCTGATGTTTACACAACGCCCCAGATAATGGCCTGGATGATGGATGAATATGAGAAAATTGCTCGCCACTCAGCTCCCGGTGTTATCACAGGCAAACCACTTGAAAACGGAGGTTCCCTTGGAAGAGGTGACGCAACTGCAAGAGGCGGAATGTACGTTCTAGAGGAAGCGGCTAAGAGCATAGCACTTGACCTTTCAAAAGTCAAAGTTGCAATTCAGGGATTTGGAAATGCTGGGCAGTACGCAATGAAACTCGTTGCAGAGATGTTCAAGTCAAAGGTAGTTGCCATATCTGATACAAAAGGTGGAATATACCTTGAATCCGGGCTTGATTATGATAAGGTTATGGAGCACAAGAAAAAAACCGGTTCCGTTGCAAACTTCCCCGGCTCCAAGAACATATCCAACGAGGAGTTGCTGGAGCTTCCAGTGGAGGTGCTGATACCCGCCGCTATTGAAAACCAGATAAGAGCTGACAATGCCTCCAAAATCAAGGCCAAGATCATTCTTGAACTGGCTAACGGACCCACCACTCCTGAAGCCGATGAGATTCTGTTCAAAAACAAGGTAATGGTTCTTCCAGACTTCCTTGCGAACTCCGGAGGAGTAACTGTATCCTACTTTGAATGGGTTCAGAACCAGGGAGGATATTATTGGACTGAGCAGGAGGTCTACGACAGGCTTAGACTCAAAATGAACCAGGCCACACATGACGTTCTTTTCACTGCTAAATCACACAACGTTGACAACAGAACAGCAGCCTACATTGTATCAGTAAAGAGAGTCGCAGACGCAATGAAACTGAGAGGTTGGTACTGACCAACCAAAACATTTTACATAACCTTTTTATCTATGGAAACTGGGCGGGTGTAGTGTAGGGGTTATCACATGGGCTTCCCAAGCCTATGACCCGGGTTCAAATCCCGGCACCCGCAATTTTTTTAAGTCTGTAGGATAGATTATTTCCGTGAATCTACAACTGACTGTAAAAATAATCTATCAATGCCTTGCCCGGAATTTAGGAAAATAGTTTTTTGAAACCCTTGAAACCTTAAGGCTTTTTAAGACTACTGATTAAAAAAATAGGTAAGTGATAGAAAGGTTCCATCTATCCCAATTCATTAATCTGTTTGTAAGCATCATTGGGAATTCTGATATTAAGGGCTTCAACGTTTGATTCAAGATGTTGCTCATCTGTGGCCCCAAGTATGGGTATTATGCTAATCCCAAACTCCTCCTGTTTTCTGAGAAGCCAGGCAAGTGCAAGCTGAGATGGAGTAATCTGCAATTCCTTGGAAATCTCTGAAATCCTCTTCACCTGGGTGAGGCTTTTCTCTATCTTCCTTCTGAAGCCTTCCGTATATCCAGCCCTGCTGCCTGATGGAACGCCAGTGAGGTACTTTCCAGTAAGGAGCCCTTCAGCCAGAGGAACATATGCAAGAAGTGCCATATTGTTATCTCTGGCAATCCTGATTTTATCTTTCTCAACATCTCTGTCCAGAATGTTGTAGGACTCCTGCATTGAAACAAATGGTTCCCAACCATGTTCCCTGGTTATGTCAATCATCTGAACAGTCGAATCAGGTGGGTGATTGCTTGTCCCAAGGTAATGCACCATTCCATGATGAACCAGATCGTTCAAAATGCTCATTGTTTCCGCAGGAGGAGTATTAGGGTCCTGCCAGTGGATCTGATACAGATCAATATAATCCAGCTCCAACCTGGACAGGCTCTGCTTTATTTGCCATGAAATATGTTTCCTTGAAAGCCCTCCTCCGTTGGGAAACAAAGCAACTTCAGCACGAACCTTTGTAGCAACAACATAGGATTCCCTCTCTCCTCCTTTTAAATATTGCCCCAGGATTCTTTCGGCATTACCTGAGTGCTCAGGATGAAGGTGTGTCTCGCTTATTGTCCCATGGTAGGTATTGGCAGTATCGAAAAAGTTGATTCCAAGATCAACGGCCTTCTTGAAGATTTTATCGGACTTCTCCTTATCAACGTAGAATATACCACTATCGTCCTTCTTACTGGAAGGAGGAAGGTGCCATGTCCCAAGTGCGAACTGTGAAACCTGCATTCCTCCTAAGTATCTATATTTCATCAATTAATATGGAACTATAAGTTATAAACATTTAACATTGGCCTTGCTTCTTCAATATTTTCCCGGAGCTCATAGCAGTGCAAGGTGTTACATCTAAACAAATGAAAAAGATCTCAGAATACAATTGAAAACAGTGGATATCACCGCTGGGGTTAGATCTTAGGTATACCTATGAGAATCAGGTTATACTTCTCCTCTTCTTCATCCTTTTCTTTCACTTTTTTGTCATCCTTATAGAAATCATCAAAAGTTTCCCTGATCCTGTTAACCATATATTCGTAAGATTTCCTAGAGAGCCATGAGTTTGTAAAGAGAATCTGATCAAAGAACTGAGAATCGAAATCTCTTCGAACCTCGTCATTGCTCTTCATCTCAATCTTCCTGGCAATGATCTTCAGTCTAAGGATTTCACTGTTTATTCCAGATATGAGGTATTCCCGAAGTTCATCAGGAGATTTCTTGGTCATTAGATCCATCTGCTGCTTTTCAGAAAAATCATCAAGCAGTTTCGTGTTTGGATAATAATACTTTTCAACGTAGTTTTTTTTGACCACAACTTCTGGCTCTTTTAGAATTCCATCTTCAACCATCTCCTTCAGGTTCTGATATATATTTGACCTGGAGGTACCTATTATCTTTGCCATCTGAGTGGCTGTCATTTTCCCATCCTGAAGCAATATTATGAGAATAGAAAGTTTGGATTGATTGCGGAATGACTCTATAAGCCTTTTTTTTCCGTACTCTGTATCTTCATTCATAAAGCAGAAATATATATATCTCTAATAAGATTACGTATATGTAATACTTATATGTATACTGAAGAAGGACAGGTAAAAGACACAAAGATAGGGTTCAGCAACAGATTTTATATGCTCGTAGCTTCCGGTTCAGTCTCAAGAGCGGGGACAACCGCATTTTCAGTCTATATACTGTGGATTACACTAGCAATTACTGGGTCGGCCCTACTGGCGGGCCTTGCAGATGGATTTTACACTTTTCCACTCATTTTCAGTTTCTACTTCGGTGCCCTTATAGACCGTAAGGTAAGGAAAAAGGGAATCATGGCCGGGGCTGGCCTGATGAGGGTAGGAGCCATCATGCTTGTACTGGCTGCAATTCTTATACATGAATTTTTACTTGTAATTCTGCTGATCTATTCAGGAGTAATAATTACAGGAATGATGTCAGATATACAGAATTCCATCAGATCGGCTTGGATCAAGGCATTTCTCAAAGAGGAGCAGTATCAGAGAGGTACATCATTCTTAAATGCTTTAACCTCAATTGCAGAGGGAATAGGTTTTGCTGTATCTGGAATAATGATTTACTTTGGATATATTGAGGCGGTAATCCTCCTTTCCTTAATATCGGTCATATCTCTAATACCTGTGGTCCTGATAAAGGAGGATAGCATCGCAGCCTCAGATTCAGTAAAATGGAATGTCAGAAAAGACATGCTTGAGGCAGTTAGTTTCATCAGAAAGAGCAGGAGCCTATTGCAGCTCATAATCCTCATGATTTTCGCCAACTTTGTAATAGCAATGATCGGCATTGGCTTCACTTTCACGGTAGAAAAGGTACTTGATGTATCTGCCTTTTACCTGAGCCTTATTTTCGTTGCTCTTTTCATAGGGATTGCCTCGGGTTCCATACCGGGAGGATCCATAAGAGGGACTCTTGGGCCAGTAGTTTCATCCTTACTGGGTGTAATTGGTGCGATTTTTATCATTGTGTCATATGTTGATAATGCACTTATCCTGGCCTCACTGGTATTTGGAATCGGCTTTTCAATAGGCATAATCAATTCTACAGTGCAGACGGTTCTTATAAGGAAGGTGCCTGTTACAATGATGGCCAGAATAATGGGTGCACTCAACACATTCGCACTGTCAGCCACATTTCTTTCTGGAACAATCGCAGGAGCCATAATAGAATTTTTCACAATAAGGTCACTGTTTCTGATTATCGGGATTGCTTCGATTGTTGTTGCAGCCATGGTAATATTCATGAAAGATTTTTCAAGGGAGCGGATTGAGCATGTGACAGAGAATGCTTAGAAAGTAGAAGATTGAATATTTGTTCTTTTAATTTTCTTATTATCTGAGTTAACAAGAATTCATGGCGATTCACCCATATCAGTAAACTTTACAGGGCCAGCGCGAAAACTAGTCCAGAAGTAACGTAATTTAGCAGCAAAGCTGCAATTCCCTCATCAAATTGATGGGCTTGGAATGATGGTAATATGTGTATGGCGCCGATCATGAAAAACGAATTATGTTAGATGATGATCCGGTTTCGTGAAACTGGCAGGGATGGATGGCAAACAATGGACCAGAATAATAGCTGCGTGGTCAGGCTGGTTGATGGATGGCTATGTATCCATTTCCTACGCGCTTGTCGCGGCAACCATCGCACCAATTATATTTGGCCCCACAAAGTATGCTCTGGTCGCAACTTTCCTTGGATTTGCTGTTACTTCCCTATCCCGTGTTTTAGGTTCGCTGTTCTTTGGGAATTTCCTTGGTGACAGGCTGGGCAGAAGAAAAATGCTCACAGTCACTGTATTTGGGTTTTCAATATTTGGTTTCAGCATTGGATTTGTTCCAACGTTTTCCCAGGTTGGATTGCTGGCACCGGTTATAATGTACCTTCTTCTATTCTTCGTGGGGTTCTTTGCAGGCGCGGAATATGGGGGTGGAGCTGCTCTCGCATCAGAAAGTGCTCCGCCTTCAAAAAGGAATTTTGTTGGTGCGTTTGTTCAGAGCGGATACGGTGTGGGCTATTTCATTGTCTCGCTGGTTTACAGCCTGATGAGTCTGCACTTTGGACAGAGCCTTTTCAATTCAACTGACTGGAGGTATCTGTTCTTCAGTGCAATAATTCCCGGAATGATATCTCTTGCTACACGTTTTGGTTCTCTTGATTCTTCTGTATTTACGGAGATGTCTGAGAAAAAGCAAATCTCTAAGCACCCGATCCTGGATCTCTTCAGGGAGTCTCCAAGGGCACTCGTTTTTGCAATATTCATAACTGCAGGAATTCTATACATTAACTCTGGAACCCTATCTTATTATCCTACTGTAATGCACGACTACCTTGATTTAAATGATTCGTCAATAGGTTATTTCATTGCACTCATTAACCTCATTTCCCTTTTTGGAGTATGGATAGGAGGTTTCATTTCCCTCAAGTTTCAGGCCAGAAAATTGTCCATGTTTTTCTATTCACTTATCTTTACAATATTCTTCTATCCTCTTCTGCTGCTGGGATATTCCCACAATGGTACATATATAATAATAGGATTTGGTTTCCAGTCTTTCCTTGAAGCCATAATTTTCGCCTCACTGCCGACTTTTCTTGCCGAGACATTCAGCAAGAAATACAGGTCAACTGCCGTGGGTTTTTCCTATAATATGGGGGCAGTAATAGGTGGCTTCGCCCCAACGATCATATCTGTATTCGAGATTACGTCTTTTTCAACCACTCCATGGGCTCTGAATCTCCTTGGAGGTTGTGCTATCCTGCTGTTCGGTGTGTTCATGTCCCGGGAAACCTGGAACCCGTCTTCTAACAAGAACACAGACGTTATAGCAAATTAGATTCTCGGCAGCAGGCATAGATTCTACTGCCGGATTTAATTACTTTCCTGACATTTACTACTATGGGAGAAGAATATTTGAACAACGTAAATCTGAAATTGCTGAAGGAGACAGAATCAAAAGCAAAGGGCAATGGTAACTCTTTTCCAACAAAGAAAGTTATCACTGGCCGCCTGACCCTTAGGGGAAGCCCGGAATTTGAGGCCACAGTGGCTTCAAATCTGTCAAATTTCACTCTTCAGGCTGATGAGCCTCCCGCACTTGGAGGATCAGGGGTGAATCCAACACCACTCACCTATCTGCTATTCGGCCTGGTTTCGTGCTTCACAACAACACTGGCAAACCAGTGTGCCATCTCAGGCATAAAGTTGGAAAAACTGGAAGTGACAGGAACAATGAATTATGATCTGGGACCAGTGGTCACTGAATCGGATGCACCCATAGTAAAGGACGTTACTTTATCACTAAAGTCCGATAAAGACCTGACTGAAATGATAAAGAAAGCAAGAAAACACTGTCCATCGCTTTTTGCCATAGAGAATCCCATCAAGACAACGATAGTTCAGGAAAAGTCCTGATTAATTGGCCATATTAAGGACATCCTCTATAATTGTCTCGGGATTTTCAATGCCAAGGGAGAGCCTGAAGAAATTTTCATCTACACCTATCTCCCTTAGTTCATCTTTTCCAAGTGACCTGTGGGACATTGTCATTGGATGGGATATGACGGTATTTACAGAGCCGAGGGTGTTGGCAGCTTCAATGTGTTTTAATTTCTTAAGAAGTTCATCATAGCTGCCTGAACCTTTCTTAACCCTGAAGGAAAGAACGGCTCCGAAGCCTTTTAAAATCCGAGACGCAATCCTGTGATCCGGATGTTCGGGGAGCCCAGGATATATTATTTCATCGAACACATTCATTTCAGAAAGCTTCTGAGCCAGAAATAGTGCATTTTTGTTTCCCTTATCAATTCTTAAGCCAAGGGTCTTAATCCCCCTAATGGCAAGGAATGCTGTATTTGGATCCATATTGGTGCCAAGTGTTCTTCTGAAAGCATCAATTCTGGATATCAGATCATCCCTGCCGCTGACAGATCCACCGATTATGTCGTTATGCCCGCCAATAAATTTTGATAGGCTGTGCAATGAAATATCTGCACCATAATCTAGCGGCTTAAGGTTAACTGGAGTGGCAAACGTTGAATCAACTATCAGCGTACCCCCCTTTTCATGTACAGCTTTAGATATTCTTTCAATGTCATAGACCCTGAGGGATGGATTTGATATGGCCTCCAGAAATACAAGTGAGCCATCCTCAAGGGATTTTAAAACATTTTCTGTTCCAGTTCCGCAGGTTTTTACCTTCACGCCCCACTCCCTGAGAAAGCCTGTGGCTATTGACCTGCTTCTGGCAAATAGATCCAGGGGCATAACAAGTTTTGATCCCGGTTTGAGGAGGGTGAGAAGGGAAGTTGATATTGCACCCATTCCGGAGGAAAAGCATGTTGTGGATTCAGCCCCCTCCATTAGTGAAATTATTCTTCCAAGCTCTTCAACTGTCGGATTGTTCTCTCTTCCATACCTGTATCTGTTCCCTTCAGGAAGCTTGAACGCACTGGATTGATAAATGGGAAAGGTAAGGCTGTACCGTGGTGGATCTACAGTTTCTTTTATATCTGTTTCATAGCTCAATTCTTACACCTGGCCCCTGTTTTACTTCTTTAACGGAACATGATATTCCCAATGAATGAAACTTTTCCTTTATTCCTATCATGACTTTCTCAACATATTCCTGAGTACATACAAATAAGAGAGATGGTCCGGCCCCTGATATGCAGGCCCCAATAGCTCCAGATTTTATTGCAGCTGCTCTGACTGCATCATAGTATCCAAGGATTCGCCCTCTTTCCGGTTCAAATATGAAGTCATTCATCCCAAGCCTGATCAATTCGCCATCACCGCTCTGAAAGCCAGTTAATAGGAACGCAAAGGATGAGGTATTCATAATATGCTTTTCACGTGTTATCGCATTCGGAATGATGGATCTCATTTTTTCCGTCTTTGAAGGCACGATCTGAACATGAGGCAAAGCAATAATAAATTTAAATTCTGGAGATATCTCAATCCTTTTTGACCGTATTCTGCCGTTGGAACCGACAATTACAAGGCCACCAAGAATTGAGGCAGCAACATTGTCATAATGTCTTCCCTCAATGGAGCCTGATTCCCCATATCCACTTAACATAATTTTTTCGTCTTTTGTGAGGTTCATTCCATATAATTGATCGAGGGCTGTTACTGTTGCTGCAGATGATGAGCCACTACCACCAAGCCCGGAAGACAAGGGTATGCCTTTTTCGATCTCAATTGAAACGCTGTCAGAAATTCTGAAGTTCCTTAAAAATTCCTGAGCTGCCCTGCCTGCTGAATTTAAGCCAGGTGAAGTTGGGGTATCATTTGAGATAATCCTCACGCCTGATTTGCCATTTCCAGTGACTGTTACTGTTACCCGGTCATATCCAAAATCATGGCAGAGTGCCAGAGTATCAAAGCCTGGTCCAAGATTTGCAGATGAGGAATACGAGATTGCTGTTATCCTTTCCAATCTGAAGGGATGATATTACTCTATTACTTTATTTGTGATTATAGTATTACTGATAATAATTTAATGTAATTAAAAATTATGAAATTAATCGTAACCGCAGCCGCATTGAACAGCTTCCTCCTGGGAATCATGTTCAGCACCGCACATCTTGCAGTGGTGGTTTCCTTCCATGCTCTTATTCACCTCTGAATGCTAATTATTCTCACTGTTTATAAAGCTTACGAATCTGTAATTCGACAATTATCGTAATAATATAGGCAGAAACAATAATTTACTGGTTATAGGAGTATATTCGCTGATTGACTAATTTACAGCGAATCGTTTTCTGTAATATTAAAATATTATTCTGAATTTAGGAAGCAATATTCCTTCAAATGCAATGGAATATGGGATTTTTTATCTACGGCAAATTTTAAGGAAGTTCTCAAACATTTCTGTTCCAAATTGGGTGTTCTGCACCTCAGGATGGAATTGCACCCCGTATATGGGTCTGGAATTATGCTGAAAAGCTTGTATTCTACATGTTTTAGACGAACCGAATACTGAGAAATAGTCAGGGAGTTCCTTCACTTCGTCATTGTGGTTTTCCCAGGCGATTATTCTCTCACTTATTCCATCGATTAGGGGTGACTTCCCTGAGAAGGAAATTTCTGCCTTTCCAAATTCAGGATGAGCACCAGGGCCAACTTTCCCTCCAAAATTAAGTGCAATGAATTGTGCCCCAACACAGATTCCAAAAACAGGGAAATTATGATCCTCTATGTATGATTTTATATTCCCCAGTTTGGGGATCTCAGATACTATGCTTGGAGCTCCCCCTGAAAGAACAATACCGTCAGCATTGCTCAGGGACTCCGAAGGAGAGGTATTTGGGATAATTGAAACATCAACCCCGAGATCTCTCAGGACCCTGTATTCACGGTGTGTCCACTGTCCACCGTTGTCAACAACGTAAATCTGCATGGATTTATTCCATTCCAGGAATTCCCAGTGATTTGCTTATCTCCTTGTACCTATTCCTAATTGTAACCTCGGTAACGCCTGACACTCTCGCTATTTCTTTTTGTGTCCTGGGCTTTCCTACCATTACGGATGCTATGTAGATTGAAGCTGCTGCCACTCCAGTTGGCCCCTTTCCTGAAGATATGCCAAGTTCTATTGACTTCCTTACAATATCTTCACTCACAATAATGGCCTGTTTATCCAGGTCGAGCTTACTGCAAAACTGGGCGACATAGGAATACGGTGTTGTGGGCTTAAGGTTCAGGCTCAATTCCTTTGCCAGATGTCTGTATGCCTTTCCAATTTTTTTCTTATTTACTTCTGAAGCCTTAGAAATTTCGTCAAGAGTTCTTGGAAGGTTAACCATACGGCATGCTGCATAAATTGAAGCGCAGACAATGCTTTCAATGCTTCTCCCCCTGATAAGGTTCTTTTCAACGGCTCTTCTGTAAATAAGGGCCGCTGTCTCTTTTATGTCTTTTGGAATTCCAAGCTTTGCTCCGTTATCGTTTAGCATCTGAAGTGCCAGAGATAAATTTCTCTCTGCAGCATTGCTTACACGAATTCTCTGGTGCCATTTTCTAACCCTATAAATCTGAGCTCTGTTCTTATGCGGTATCCGCTTGCCATAATAATCCTTATTTGACCAGGAAATTTCGGTTGCAAGTCCCTTGTCATGGCTCAAAAAAGTCATTGGTGAACCGGTCCTGGCTCTTCTGTCATCCTGTTCAGAATCAAACGCACGCCACTCAGGTCCCTGGTCTATAAATGAATCCTCCAGAACCATACCACAGTCGTTACATATCAGTTCTCCTCTTTCATAATCCCTAATCAAATGTTCTGAGCTGCACTCAGGGCATTTCTTAGTAATGTCATGATCAATATTTGGAGCCATTATCACACCTATTAGTTTTAAGTACCCACATCTTTATCTATATTAAATCTTTTCGGAAAAATCAACAATTTGTGCAGGACGTTCTATTCTTAATTGAGCATATTATTGATCTTAAACAGATCTAATGGATTTCCTGTTCTGATGGCTGATATCATAAGTTGAACAAATATTCGTAATTTACTTTTGTTAAAGTAAAGTTTACAAACAAATAAATAGCCAGATTCACATATTAAGCATGTTTGAGGAGAATACAGGAAGATATTACTGTATAACCACTCAATAATGAGTAAATAATGGCATTTTCTGCACTTTATCTCATTTGAAAAGATTAGTAAACCCCTGAATTTACTAATTCGAAAAAAGGTGCTAAGGTATTCAATCAGGAGTACCAAAGTTTTAATACGGTGATAATTTGAATTAATACTTTTGCGTTAACTTTATATATTTTACTACGATACATGATATGATGAAAGTTCCCGCTAAAATAGAACAGAGGCTTGACAATCAGATAATAGTGAAGATGGAAGGCTGCCCGAAGCTAAAATCGAGGGTACTGGACGAATCGGGCAGGAACATTGGAAAACTCATAAGAATCTTCGGCCCGGTAAAATCCCCATATGGTCTAGTGGCAGTCACAGGTCAGTTGGAGGGCGGGAATAATCTGTTCATCGAATATAAGGAGGTGTAAGCATGACTGGTGAAATTGAGAAGAATGAAAAGAAGAAGAATATTGAAGAAATTGATAAATGCCCGGAATGTAGCTCCACACAGTTAGTAAGAGACTACGAGAGGGGTGAATTAATATGCAACAATTGCGGCCTTGTAATCGATGACAGCTTCATAGATCAGGGCCCAGAATGGAGGGCATTTGACTCGGAGCAGTCAGAATCAAGAGCAAGAACCGGATCTCCAATGACTTTCACAATTCATGACAAAGGTTTGTCAACCGACATATCATGGAAAAACAAAGATTCCTATGGAAAGTCCATTCCAACAAGGAACAGGGCACAACTTTACAGACTCAGGAAATGGCAGAAGAGAATCAAGGTATCAAACGCGGCTGAAAGAAACCTATCCCAGGCTCTTCAGGAACTGGAGAGGATGGCATCAAACCTGAGCATACCCAATGATGTAAGGGAAACTGCAGCAGTCATTTACAGAAAGGCTGTAAAGCAGAACATGATACGTGGGAGAAGCATCGAAGGTGTGGTTGCCGGATCCATATATGCTGCCTGCAGAATAACTAACGTACCCAGGACACTTGATGAAATAGCTTCAGTCACAAGGGTCAAGAAGAAGGAGATCGGAAGGACATACAGGATAATGAGCAGATTCCTCAAACTGAACATTATGCCATCGAAACCTGATGACTATGTGAACAGATTCTGCAGTAAGCTGAAGCTCTCGATGGAGGCAAGAAAAAGGGCCACAGAGATACTGAAGATGGCTCAAGAACACGATCTGACTTCAGGTAAGGGTCCCACAGGGGTTGCTGCCGCAGCAATATATATCGCATCTCTTCTAACAGAGGAGAGACGGACCCAGAGGTCTGTGGCAGAAGTGGCCGGAGTAACAGAGGTAACCATAAGGAACAGATACAAGGAACTTACGGAGAAACTTTCATTGAAGATGGAAGGGGAGCCTTCGCTATAATTCCCCCATTAATTTTTTTGAAATCTCATAACATCTGAGAATGTCCTCGGAAAGATTGTATATAGATGATATTTTTAGATTTTTAACATCAACTGTCATTATGCCGTCTGTCACAGATACAGCAATGTCATCGTTATTGTCCGGGACCAATGAGGACGCTGCATTCTTCAGTACTTCCTCCTCATCACTTATCGTTATTCTGAGTGATATTCCCACATCATGAATATGGGAAAGTGAAATAAATTAATTCCCCATCAGGTTTGGAAGCTGAGGTTGCCGAGCCAGGTTAAAGGCGACAGACTCAAGATCTGTTTCCGAAGGGATCCGCCGGTTCAAATCCGGCCCTCAGCATATATTCATTTTCAAGTCATTTAGGGAGTAGATCTGGACGGTATTGCTGACTTAATGGCTTTTACGAAGCAATTTGTATTTTAAGGGCTGGGGACCTCAATTATGCAGACTCTTTTCGATTCAAGAGAATTTTTCAGTGCAGCACGGAATTCTTCAGGGTTGGATGCTTTGCAGTAATTCGCTCCAAAGCTTTCAGCAAGCATTTTGAAATCAGGATTGGTGAATGATATATATTCCGGCTTATAGCCAGAGTCCTCCTGTTTCTGCTTTATAAGGCCATAAGAACCGTTGTTCAGAACAATAACAGTGAATGCCAGCTGGAGCCTTGATGCTGTTTCAAGTTCCTGTACATTCATCAGGAAGCCACCATCCCCACAGACGGAAACCACACTTTCATTTGGCCTCAGGAGCTTTGCTGAAACTGCAGCTGGCAAAGACCCTCCCATTGAGGCAAAACCGTTGTAAATTATTGTCCTGTTGGGGGTAGACGGATGGTACCACCTTGCCACCCAGACTTTGTGAATTCCAACATCTGAAATCAGGGTGCTGTTGGCAGGCAGATCTTCAGTTAATACCTTCATCAGGCCTCTAGGAACTTTGTGCACTGAATCTGAGCCGTTATTGAGTTCGGCAAGCCTCTTATTCCTAATTTCATCATGGATGGAAGTATCCGTGCGCTTTTTTACCAGATTTGCCAACCTGGATACAGTGACAGAAATATCACCGACAAGATCTATCTCTACCGGGAAATGTTCATCAGTCTCTGCGGTTGAGGTATGGATGTTTATTATCTTTCTCTTCGAGTCAGAATTCCAGGTTATGGGATCATATTCCACCAGATCGAATCCAATCGCTATGACCAGGTCTGATGCATGAAGCGGCCTCATTCCCGGAGGATAAGGTTTCCCTCCAACAACAAAAAGGTTCCGTGGGTGTTTGAATGGTATAATTCCTTTGGCCATGAATGTTGAAACTGCGGGAATGTTGCACGTATCCACAAATCTACTTACCGCATCCCATGCCTTTGATCTGTTCACTCCATTTCCAATAAGCACTATAGGCCTTTCGGAGGCATTAATAATATTCGCAGACTCCTCTATCTGTTTTCCCACAGATTCGTAGACGACCTTTTCCGGAATATAAAGCGGAGAAAGGTTATCGACATTTTCTCTTGCAACATCCTCCGGCAGTTGAATATGTGAAGCTCCCGGCTGTTCAGATGTGGAAGCCTGAAATGCTTTTCTTATTATCTCCGGTATTGCCTCAGAAACTATCACTGCCGCATTATACTTCGTAATGCCTGAAAAAAGCTTAAGAGTGTCTATGTTCTGATGGGACTCCTTATGCAGCCTGTCCCTGGAAGCCTGACCTGTAATTGCTACAATTGGAACCTTATCGAGGTGCGCATTAGCAACTCCCGTTACGAGGTTTGTCGCACCCGGCCCAAGAGTGGACAGGCAAACTCCGGGCTTTCCCGTCAACCTTCCATAAGTGTCAGCCATGAAGGCCGCACCCTGCTCATGCCTGCAAACTATGAATCTTATTCTGGATCTGGATATGGAATCTATCAGATCAATATTTTCTTCACCTGGAATTCCAAAAATAAACTCAACCCCCTCATTCTCAAGGCACTTAACAAAAAGATCACTAGCCCTCATATCATCACATTGCCATTGCTATAAAGAATAAAGGTATTGCGGGCTTGAGCTTACCGTTCTGTTCACGGATTTTTCTGTGACCAGACAGTTTTAACATTGGTGAACTCAAGCATACCGTATCTTGAGAGTTCCCTTCCATAGCCGCTCTTCTTGACTCCACCAAAGGGCAGCCTTGGGTCAGAGGCCACAATGTGGTTAACAAAGACCATTCCTGCTTTTATCCCGGGAATCAGCTTAGCCGCCTCCTCTGGATCTCCCCATATGGATGATCCAAGCCCAAAGGGGGTTTCGTTGGCTATTCTGATGCATTCATCTTCGGTTTTGAATTTCTTAAGGATAGCTACAGGCCCAAATACCTCTTCAGTATACTTTTCTCTTATCAGAGCAAGCGTTGGAGGAACAATAGCGCCATCATGTTTGCCTATCTCATCCACTTTGCCTATTGCTGAAAGTTCTCTGATCTGTTTCCTCACAGTCTCTGCCTGTTCAGCTGAGGAGAGCGGTCCAAGAAATGTAGAGTCAGAAAGCTGATCCCCAACCTTTACCCTGCTGAACTCCTCATGCATCGCATCATAGAATTGATCAAATACGTCCTCATGGATCAGGAACCGCTTGGAGGCAATACAGCTCTGCCCGTTGTTCTGAAGCCTTCCAAATGCTGCATTTTTTGCTGTTTTCTCAATATCTGCGCTCTTGAGGACAATAAATGGATCAGATCCTCCAAGCTCAAGAACTGCTTTCTTAAGATTTTTGCCTGCCTCCTGTGCAATCTGGGAGCCTGCCCCGGTGGAACCTGTAAAAGAAACCCCGTCTGAATATTTGATTGCGTCAAGAGCTGATGATCCTTTTGCAACTATTGTTCTGAACAGTTCAGTTCCAGCTATCTCCTCAATTTTCCTGGCAGTTCCAGTTACAATAGAGGCATGCTTAAGCACTATTCCATTTCCAGCAGTCATGGCAGGTATGGCCGCCCTCATAGCCTGCCATAGGGGGTAGTTCCATGGCATGATGAGAAATACCGTTCCCAGAGGTTCGAACCTTACGTAACTTCTGTCGGCTTCTGTCCGAACTGGTTCCTCTTCAAGAAATTTTCTGGCATTTTCAACTGCATAATCTATAAGTGTGATCGTCTTCTTGATTTCCGCCCTTGACTGTGTAACTGATTTTCCCATCTCAGATGACATAAGCTTTGCCAGTTCTTCGAGGTTCCTTTCAAGTGATGGTTTCAGGCTTTTCTTCATGTAGTTTATTCTTTCGTCAAGGTCCTTTCCCCAGTCTTTCTGGGCTTCAGAAACGGAATTGAACTTTACCCTTATCTGTTCAGGTGAATCCTCCTCGAACTCTGCTAATTTTTTCCCGGAATAGGGATTTACTGTTCTTACTGTCATATATTCATATTGGCATATGAGATAAAGATGTTTTGAATTTTACCGGTGAAAGGGATAAATCAGTTTTCCCTCTTCACCAGCAGCTTCCTGTAGCCATACATTATGTCACTGTCGAGCCTGTCATCTGGAGACGGTTTTACGGCCCTCAGGTCACTGTATTTTTCAGTTACTGCTTCAAGGACAATTTTAGCCTCCAAACGGGCCAGAGGTGCTCCCAGACAGAAATGCACACCTTCTCCGAAGGCGATGTGCCTGTTCTCCTTCCTATCCGGGATGAAATTTTCAGGATCAGTGAATATATCTTCATCCCTGTTCGCAGATCCAAGGAATACACTTACAAAATCCCCTTTGCTTATCTCGGTGCCACCAATATTATAATTTTCTTTTGCCACTCTTCTCGTGGATTGTACAGGAGATCTATATCTCAATGACTCCTCAACCGCACTCTGAATAAGAGATGGTTTTTCTTTGAGCATCTGGTATGATCCAGAATACTCCGACAAAGTGAGTATAGAATTTCCTATTAGATTGGTTGTTGTCTCATTTCCAGCAGCAAGCAGGAGTATTGAGAATCCAGTAATTTCCTGTCTGGTCAGCCTCTCTCCGTCAACTTCTGACTCAATTAAGAGGCTTATCAGATCATCACCAAGATTCCTTCTCCTTTCATCAATGAGCTTTCCAAAATATTCTGACATCTCCTTCTGCAGAGCCAGATCTACTCCCATTCTTCCTAGATCCATGGCAAGTTTGTCGGACCACTCTTTGAACTTAGGCATTTGATCCTCTGGAACACCAAGTATCCTGGAAATGACGAGTACAGGAAGAGGATATGATAGTGAAGTCACCAGGTCAAATTGAGTATTCTTTTCCTGTTCAAGAAGTGTCTCTGCTATCTTTCTTATCTCTCCGTCGTAACTCTGTATCCTCTTAGGGGTAAAGGCCCGGTTCACAAGATTCCTCATCTTGGTGTGCTTTGGGGGGTCAAGTATAAGAATGCTGGGTGCCGCCATCAAGTTCAATTGTGCCGCAACCTCCCTGTCCATAAAGTCCCTGAACTGCGATGAGAATACCCTGAAATTTCCAAGTATCTCTTTGCAGTCATCGTACTTGAATACAAGGACTGTTTTTCCATCCTTTACCACTGGAGAGTGGTTTCTCATATTTCTGTACCATTCAAATGGCTCATCTCGAAATCCAGGAATTTGCATGATTTTAAAGTACAACGGGATATTTAATAAAATGCAGTAAGGGCGTCATGGCTCCGGCCATCCCTTCCTTTAAAATGGAAGTTACTATCACCGGGTGTGAGGAATGTACTCTACATTTCGTCATATTCTATGCTCAGGGGTCTTGGCTTTTCTACCCTTTATGTGTACAGTGCTGTTTATATAACTTCAGTCCTCGGCGGGTCATTCCTTTTTGATGGCATAATATTTGCTGCTGGTGGGTCTCTTGCAGCTCTTGGCCAGTATTTCGGTGGCTCACTGTCTGACAGGATCGGATACAGTATTACGATAAAACTGTCACTGTCCATCTCTTTTCTTGTTATGGTCCTGCTCAGTTTTGATCCAGCAGCCAGCAGCAATCTCTACTCTTTTTCGGCATCTTTCATGGGGTTGCTCATTGCCAACTCACTTCAATCCCCATCTTCCAATGCCATGCTTTCATCATCTACGGATGCAAAATTAAAGGGATTCTCCATTCTCAGGGTAGCCAACAATCTTGGCTGGGGGGTAGGCCCTGCCATTGGGGGTTTCCTCATAAGTTTCGGAAAGTTTCATTCTCTCTTCTTATACGCTATGATTCTGATAGGGGCAAGCCTTGCAGTCTCACTTCTGCTCTCAGATCCAGAGAAAAAACCCCTAATAAAGTCCGGTTTCAGAACCGACAACCGTTTGCTTATACTCCTATCTCTGGCCTCTATGATGGTATTTATCGTTCAGTCACAGGAGACCGTCACTCTTTCGAATTTTGTCAAAATAATACGGGACTTCCCATATTATTATCTCGGAATAATATATATGACTAACGGGCTCTTTGTCATAATATCTCAGGCACCTGTCTACAGGCTGATAAAAAGGATTGGAAATTACTATTCATTTGGCCTAGGCTCTATCATATATTCGATAGGTTTCTTCTCATACGCGGCAGATCCATCACTTTTCTGGATGGTAGTATCAACAATAGTTCTGACTGTAGGGGAGGATTTTGCGTTCCCTACTGGCCTTACAATAGTTTCTGAGATTTCAAGGCCAGAGAAGATCGGAAAGAATATGGGAATATACAACTCATTTCTGCAATTTGGGAGGGCCACCGGCCCCATAATATCCGGTATTGCTTTTACTGTAACACTCAATCCATATCTTTTGTGGTCAATAACTTCCGTTTGGGGAATTGCAGGGGCAATTCTGTTCTTTGTTGTATTCAGGAAAGGCATACAAAATCCTTTTTTGCAGTCCAATCCCGAGATTAATGCAGGAAAGTAATTTAGTAAAGAGGAAATGTTTTCAACTCCATGAACATGGTCATTTGGCCATTATGGGTTGCAAGAATATCCAGCCATCAAACGAAAGGCTATGGCAGTGAATAAAGCCCATTTTGGCAAAGTCTTTCCTCACTTTAGGAGGTATACTGGCAATGGCAGTTCCATTAGCAAGATTCCTTGGAAAATACACATACCGGGAGAACAAGGGATGGAAGCTCAGCCGAGACATCTGGCTTGACATTTCAAGCATGGAAGATCTGAGGAGAGTAAAACAAATTGCAGAGAGGGATGGTTCGGAGATACAGTTTTTTATGAGGAGGAACCCAAGGGTACTGAAGACCAGGCAGGATGGGCCGAGAACCTGGGTGGAAGAGGTGCTTGATGAGGTAAGTGAAGGGTTTGTAATTGCTGAAATTTCATCGGGGAATTCTTCAGTTGAAAGTTAATTATACTCATCAATGAATGTTCAGGAAGCCTGTAAACCAATCCTGCGCAAGAGAAATTCCACTGTTCATTTTATTTTCTTTCCTGGACTTGATTTCATTGGCTGATATCTTCTCAGGTATCTTAGAATCAATAACTGGAATTCCAAGCTGGATGAGCCTTTCAACCTTTTCCGGTGTAAAAAATGGTTTTTTAACCTCCCTGTTCTTTCTCACTTCAATCTGATATATCAAAGTCTTAAGGAGCCTGGAATCCTCAAAGTCCTGGTATCTGGGATCTGCCTGAAGTTCAGAGAATGAACCCTTCAGCTTATCTATTAGTGTTGAAACCTCCAGATCTTCATTCAGTCTCAGTGACTCTGGTGTGAACAGATATCTGACCTTTGAATATCTTGCGGAAGTATTTTCAAGGAAAAGGAAAATGCAAATTTTTCCAGGCAAAAACTGAAATTCCTTTCGAAGTATTTCTGAGTTTATTGTCATCGAGCCTTCTACGTTCCCCATCAGGTGTTCTGGCATGAAGTCATCTGGAATCATTGCACTGTTCTTGAGGAAAAAGAGTGCATCTTCCATCTTCACAGGCGCATTATCCCTTTTCTGCTGTTCTCTCACGTAAAGGAAGATTATAAGGTTCATCAGATTTTTCACTGTGATCATCTGTGGAAGCTCTGCCTTCACAACGGGGGAATCTTTGATCTGGCCTTTCAAAATTTTGTGTTTTATCGAGCCTATCTCCTCCTCTTCCATGGACAGATCATGGTTCTTGGAAACAAAATCCAGTAAAAATTCGATAGTTACTCCGGAATTGTAAGAAATGATCTCAGAATCCCATGGAACCACCCAGTATTCCTCACCCTGAAGTGATTTGAATTTCTCCCTGTAACTTTTCAGGCTTGCAGTATTGCTTAAATACCATTGAATTGAATCATATTGAGTGTCCATGCTTATGATAGCAGTGCAGAATATAAAATGGTTTTATGGCTCAAATGCAATCCTGAAAGAAGAATATTCAACCATATACTGGACATATGCAGAGAACGAGTTTAGAAAATTCTGGCCAATTCCTGGTCATCGTCCTAAGATTTTCAATGAGACAATGTAAATGATTGCCTACCTACTGAATAAGATTATATAGCGGCATTAAGTTAAGTTGATAGGTATTGACATGGTAGGGGAACGTTTCAATTATTATATGAAATTAATTATGAACTCTCCCCTTGCTGATCTGGCCCTCCTCAGCGAGCAGTTTGAAAACGATGGTTCAATATCTGAGGCAGAGGCACAGGAGCTTGAGAGGTTGGTGGAAAAACACCTCCTAATGGGAAACAGGGACAAAGTGAGGGTCGTAAACAGCAAGACTGGAAGTGAGGAATTTCCCAGGAGATACCACATTGATGATTTCGGAAACAGTTCAACATTCCTTGGAACAGAATCATACTTCGGGATCACGTGGATGGTGTATTCTCCAAAGCCCAATTTTCTGAATTCTCCTACAAAAAAATGGTACTATAACGAGAAGATCAGCGATATACTTAGCGAACTGCTTATTGATGTTGTGCCAGGCAAATTCAAGGATTATTTTCACTTCCCTCCCTGGATAATGGGGACAGTATATGCACCGGGAACTGTATTTATGCCAACCAACGAAATAATCTCCCTGGCTGTGACACGGTCGGTGATCCCTGACTGGGATTACCTTGTCTCAAAGGGAATACCAAAACAGCTTGTGGATCTGATAAGGACAGAAAATACGGGCCCTCCTCATTGATCCATTTTTATTTGATTAATAATTCAGCTTATAAGGGAAAAATGATGGATTCACCAGAGTGAATCATCCGCCGTGTTTGAAGGCAGGATAAAGAAGCATTCCTCCGTCCACGACTAGAGTTGTTCCAGTTATATAGGACGCCATGTCACTTACCAGGAATGTGACTGCCTCTGCTATGTCTTTTGTCTCACCCATTCTTGGCATTGCGATTTTTGTGAGCAGGTCCCTGTAAGTGTCTGGGTTTCCCCAGACATCTTTGTTTATAGGAGTTTTGATGGCTCCAGGGGCTACAGATACTACTCTTATCCCAGATTCAGAAACCTCCTGTGCAAGGGTCTTTGTAAACATGGAAAGGCCTGCTTTGGCACTGCAATATGCAGTATATCCAGACCACGGAAGAAACTCATGAACAGAAGTTATGTTTATGATTACGCCGTGACCATTTTTCTTCATCCTTTTCACTGCTTCTCTTGAACAGTAGTAGGGGCCCATGAGATTTATCCCAATAACCCTGACCCAATCTTCTGGATTGTCTTCGCCGCAAAGCTGGCGTTTGCCGTCAATTCCGGCATTATTCACTAAAATATCCAAAGGGCCCAGTTTTTCATCAATGCTCTGAAATATGTTCTGAACGTCTGATTGGCTGGAAACATCCCCGCCAAAAACTGCAGCTTTCCCGCCATTGCTATTTATTTCGGCAGCAACCTGTTCTGCCTGTTGCTTTTCTGAATGGTAATGTATTGCTACCGACGCACCGGTTCTTGCAAGATACTTGGCAATCTCCATCCCCAGTCCAGAGCTGGAGCCTGTAACCAGTGCTGTTTTTCCTTTCAGATTTATGTTGACTCCAGTGCCGTAAGACACCTTATTCTTTTCGTCAGCCATGAAAATCTATGGCACCATTCAAGATAAGTTTACCTCATGCTCCAGCACATTCTCGAACATCGTTCAAAATCAGAATACATGATTAACTCAAATCTAATCACGGAATACGGAGAATAGAGTGTGGTTGAATTGCTCAAAAAATGGCATTCACAAAATGGAATTATGGTTATGATATTGTTTTATATCTTGATCTGATGTGTAATTATGAGATATGAGGGAATTATAACTCCAATGATAACACCATTCAAAAAAAATGGTGAAATAGACCTAGAGGCCACTGATCTTCTAATTGAAAAGATAAAGGGATACGGAAGCAGCGGCCTATTTCCATTAGGAAGTACTGGATTGTTTTCTTTTCTTCAGAAGGAGGAGAGAGACCGGTTCCTAAGGTACGTAATAGACAACGCTCATGGGCTTCCTGTTCTGGCTGGAGTTGGTTCATCATCTACACAGGAGGCTATCAGCTATGGAAAGAAGGCCATGGATTTCGGTGCAACCGCTCTTGTCCTTATGCCTACGTATTACATAACACCAGGTCAGGAGGAGATCAAGGATCATTATTCTAGATTTTTTGAATCAATCAGTGGAGACACATTTGTTTATAACATCCCCCAGCTCACTCAGGCCTGGATACAGCCTGAAACTGCCGGATCTTTAATGTCACAGCATTCTCAGATAATAGGGTTGAAGGAAAGTTCCGGTGACATGAGATATTTCTCAAAGCTTATGGCCCTCAAGGAGGGAGATTTCTCAATATTCCAGGGGCAGGACGATCTCCTGGTACCTTCAATGAGCCTTGGTGCAAGTGGTGGAGTATGTGGACTTACAAACTTCTCAGATGCAGTTGTAAGGGCTTACAGGGCATATAAAGATGGGTCTTATGAGAAGGCCATGGAAATTCAGCTGACTGAGGTGAATCCGATCATACATGCTCTCCAGAAGGCAACATTTCCGTCCCTGTATTATGACATGTTCTACAGGGTAAATGAAATAGAGGGCGGTTTCAGGACTCCCATGGTCAGGCCATCAAGAGATCTCTCTGAATTTGCTGAAAGGACAATTTCCCACGTGTCCTCTGAGAAAATATAAATAGGCTCTTGCCCTTAGGAAATGCCTTAAGTGAAGGAGGTTCCAAAATGGATAAAAACAGTTATGTGAAATTTGAGACTCCCGAATCAGTAGAAAAGAAATTGTTGGATCTCGTAGAGAATTCTTTCAGAAGCGGAAAGATAAAGAAGGGGACCAATGAAGTAATAAAGTCTATTGAGAGAGGAGAGAGCAAGATAGTTGTAATAGCAGAGGACGTGTCCCCACCAGAAGTTGTGTATTATCTCCCAACACTGTGTGATGACAGAAAAGTTCCCTATGCATATGTAAAGAAGAAGAGTGACCTTGGTGCCAAGGTCGGCATTGGTTCTGCTGCATCCATATCAGTTGTGGATTATGGCAAAAGTGAAGAGATTTACAAACAGATAATCTCTGAACTTTCGGAAGTAAAGAAATAAGGTGTGACTGATGGCTGAAGAAGCGACTCCCGCAGAAGTTGTAGAGCTTATGGGGAGAACCGGCATGAGTGGAGAGGCAACTACCGTGAAGGTAAGAGTGCTCTCAGGTAGGGACCAGGGAAGGATTATCGCCAGAAACGTAATGGGCCCGGTAAGGGTAGGCGATATTCTGATGCTCAGAGAAACAGCAAGAGAGGCAAGAAAACTTTCGATAAGGTGAGTTAATTGGCAGTAAACAAGAATTGCCACTTCTGTGGCTCAATTATAGAACCTGGTACGGGCTTTCTCTTTGTAAGAAGAGACGGGGCCCTTCTCAATTTCTGTTCAAGAAAGTGCGAGAGGAATATGATAGAGTTGGGGAGAGTGCCAAGAAAAACACGCTGGACTAATGAGTACCACAACCTGAAGTCAATGAAGAAACAGACTTCCAAGAACTAGGTGATCAAATGGAGAAGACACTGGTACTCCTTAAACCCGATGCAGTAAAGAGGAGACTTTCGGGTGAAATTTTTTCTCGCTTTGAAAAGAAAGGACTTAAGATAGTTGGCCTGAAACTGATGCGCCTGACAAAGAGTCAGGCAGAAAAACATTACTCTGTTCACAAGGGGAAGCCATTTTTCAATGGCCTTGTTGAATACATCACATCCGGACCTATTGTTGCGGCCGTTCTGGAAGGCGAAAACAGCATTTCAATAACCAGAACATTGAGTGGTGCAACCGACGGCTCCAAAGCTGCGCCTGGCACAATAAGGGGAGACTATTCAATGGGCATTGAAAAGAACATTATTCACGCATCAGATTCAAAGGAGTCTTTTGAACACGAATTCCCTATATTCTTCAGCAACGATGAAATAATGGAATACAACTGTGGCGACGAGGAGAATATATTTTGATTGAAAATGTCAGCAGATACCCTGAGACAGCCCATTGTTTGCGTTTTAGGTCACGTGGACCATGGAAAGACATCACTTCTTGACTCCATAAGAAGTACTTCAGTAGCCAAAAAGGAGGTAGGTGGCATCACCCAGAGAATAGGTGCCACTGACATAGATATTTCTGAAATCGAAAAAAGGGCAAATATCGCCGGGAAGAAATCCCCTTTCAAGATCCCTGGTCTCTTATTTATTGATACTCCCGGTCATGTGGCCTTCTCCAACATGAGGGCAAGAGGTGGGGCCCTGGCGGATATGGCCATCCTTGTGGTCGACATTAACGAAGGATTTAAACCTCAGACAATCGAATCCATAAACATACTCAAAAAATTCAAGACCCCTTTCATAGTTGCTGCAAATAAGATTGATCTCATCCCATTCTTCAGGCCGGCCAAGAACAGCTCATTTGTAGAGGCAATGAAGGGTCAGAGGCAGGAATATACTGATGAGCTGGAAAAGAGGCTATATGACCTGGTCTATAAGTTCTATGAATATGGTCTGACCACAGAAAGGTATGACAGAATAACCGATTTTGCAAAGACAGTCGCCATTGTGCCTGTCAGTGCTAAACTGGAGATCGGGATTCAGGATGTCCTGGTAATGCTGGCCGGTCTTTCACAAAGATACCTGGCACAGGATATCAGGTTCAAGGACACACTGGGGAGGGGCACCATCATTGAACTGAAAACTGAAGGTTCCATTGGAATCACCCTGGATACCGTTCTCTATCAGGGAAAACTGAGAAAGGGAGACACAATTGCGATAAATACAACTTCTGGGCCGGCACTTACAAGGGTGAAGGCTCTTCTTGTGAATTCCAAGTCTAAATCTGGAAAAATTGTTGAGCGAAGTTCTGTGAGTTCAGCCGCAGGGATCCGAGTTCTCATATCAGACAAACTGGATGTGGTTTCAGGCTCCCCACTGATTGTTGTACAGGGGGACCCAGGGGAAGCATTTGAGGAAATTTCCAGAGAATCTTCAGTTAATATTAAACTGTCAGAGCATGGCCTGACTATCAAGGCTGATGCCCTAGGTTCCCTGGAAGCACTTGCCTACGAATTGGTTGACAAAGGATTCAGCATAAGGTCAGCTTCAGTGGGAAGTATTACCAGAAGGGACGTTATTGACGTCTCGACGCTTAACGATCCACTGGACAGGCTGTTGGTGGGATTCAATGTCCAAATCACGCAGGACGCTAGAGATGAAAGTTTCTCCTCAGATATAGGCATATTATCCAGTGATGTGATCTATTCCCTGGTCGAGGAATCACTTGAATGGTACAAAAAGAGAAAAGACCAGTTGAACGAACAGAGAAAGCAGTCCACTTCAATTCCGGCTAAGATTATGATTATGCCTGAGTACATCTTCAGAACAACAAAACCTGTTATCGCGGGAGTCAAGATATTCTCCGGAAGGATAAAGGTAGGGGATACACTGATAAGATCAGATGGCCGATACGGAGGGACCATAAAGAGCATCAGGGACGGTGAGGTCTCAAAGCAGTTTGCAGACGCCCCTTCGGAGGTTGCAGTCTCAATAGAGGGTGTCACCCTCAACAGGCAGATAAACCCTTCAGAGCCCCTCTATGTGGACATTCCCGAGTCGGTTGTAAAAATTCTCAGGGAAAACCGCCTTGATGATGAGACTATGGAAACACTTGAGGAGATTATTCGAATAAAGAGAAAGGAGAATATTTTCTGGGGTACCAGAACTTAATAAAGCAGGAATGCTGAAATAATCATCAGTGCACCGAGTATGAAACTGTAATATTTCCTTGATCTCACTGAAGAGAGAAAAATCAGCATAAAAGAAGCGGGAAGCATAAAGAGCATGGCCTGCAGCCCTGTATGAAAATATATTCTTGTAATTAACATTGAAATTGCAAGGAGAAAAGTCCCCTTGTAAATGGTTGATCCTATCACCACTCCCATGGCAGCCTGGCCGTCAACTTTTCTTATGCTTGTAATGAACATGGTGATTTCAGGGAGTGAACCGGCGATGCCAGTTACAATAAACCCTGAGGCAAATGAACTTATCCCAGAAATTGCAGATATACTATCAGTGTATATAACAAGGGCATTTGAGGAGAGTGCCAGCAGTAAAACTGAAAGGGCCATAACAGGAATGCTGAACCTCTGAATCTTTTCGTTCTCTGCCGGGGTATGCTGTGAATTGCCTGTCAATACATACAGAAGAAAGATCAGGATTAGAAATGGGGCAAATATGAGCGTGTAATGTACAGGAAGAAACGCAAGTGGCAGTACAATGGCACTGGCAACAAGAACAAGCATTGCACCGACAGTTTGCTTCCTGGAAACTCCAGTCACAAACAGAGGAATTAATATTATAAGTATTGCAAGAGTTAGTATGTTTGATCCCTCTATTGTTCCAAAGCTTATTCCTCCAAAGCCTCTCAGTGAGGAATCCAGAACAACAGCTATTTCATCCAGGACGGCTCCAGTACCAAGAATAAACTTCCCCATGGAAGAGCTGCTTATGCGAAACCTTGACGATAGGGACCTTGCCTCATCAACAAACACATCACTGGAAATTACAAGAGCAATTATGGAGACAGCATCAATAGAAATGATCTCAAAAACATTAGCAAGAGTCGTGAATAAAGAAAAATAAAAAAGGATTGCAGTGAGAATGAGAAGAGCAGGAAGACTTCTTCTCAACATTGCACCTTTACTGTATTATAAGGTGCTCCGGCTTCTCCACCTTTACCTCTTCTGTTACAGAGGTTCCTCTTCTCAGCCTCTTACAATCTATTTTATCGGGACCCAGGTGTTCCACAAGGTAATCAAATGCTGTTTCTGCCCCTTTTGGATCACCACATGTGTAGACATCCAAGGTAACAAGCCCATACTCCGGCCAAGTATGAAATGACAGATGAGACTCTGCCAGTAAAACCACTCCGCTTGCACCCGCTGGCTGGAACTGGTAATAATCGGACGATATTCTTGTCAAATTACCGGCCTTAACAGCATCCTCAATAATCGGATATATGTTGTCGGCCTTTGAAATTATGTCCGGATCCACGCCATATAGATCTGCCAAAATCTGAAACCCTACGGCCACTGCCATCTTCCTCCATATTTGCACCTCAAAGTTGACAATCAGTCGTATTAAAATGTTGTATTTAAATATTTATTATTCCGATGAGTTTTTCTTTATATCTACGCACCTGAATAATTATGGAAAATTCAATTGTGCCATCTAAATATCTATATCAAAATATTAGTAATTATATATTTCTATATCTACAAATATTTGATTTGCAGGTTAATTTCAGGGTATCTGGTCTCCATCT
The DNA here is from genome assembly GCA_002503205.1 of Thermoplasmatales archaeon UBA447. Lineage (GTDB taxonomy): Archaea > Thermoplasmatota > Thermoplasmata > Thermoplasmatales > Thermoplasmataceae > UBA447. The sequence continues at coordinate 42,500 of DARE01000053.1, forward strand.
CCTTGATCAGGCTCAGTGCAAAATGAAACCTTCTGCTTGATATTACAAGTAAGACGTTCAGTCCCCTGGAAGCAGCCTCGAAACTGCCTTCCAGAGAGGCGAACTCAATCCTTGGATCATATCCTGCGGTTCTTACAAGATAGTACGCATGTTCTCCAGATACTGCTATTATGTGGTTTTTTTGTGATGCTTTTCCAATTTCCTCCATTAATGCACTTGATTTGCCTATTGAAGGGGAAACTGGTACCACAAGGATCATAACTTCCCCAATGTTGACCTCGATTTTTTCCTTGACCTGCCCTATTCCTACTATTTCCCCTTTCCTGGCATCCCATGCAGCAGTGCCTGAGTAAGGCCCATCAGTGGCAAGTGCATGAAGATACCCTCCCTCCATTCGAAGAAGTGCCCTGTCGTTTTTTGAAAAGTCATTATCAGCAATTGCCTCCCAGGTATTTACTGTGTCAAGCCTGCTGAGATTTGAAGAGACGAAATCGCGGAGATTTGTTAGGTATGTCTCGACAAAAGCAAATCCATCCTTGGTGACATGCCCATTTTGATCAAGAAGTCCTCTCTTTTCCAGTTGTTTGATATTGTACTGCACACCCTGCAGGGTAATGCCCACCTCCCGGGAGATATCCGCCGGCCTATCCTCTCCCTGCAGGATACGGAGCATTATCATCAACTGGGTAAGAGTTCCCTGATCGGGCACCATGGAAAGGCAATATGTGTTTTGATTATTAATTGTTCTTAAAAAATTTGAAATTACAGTACCACATTCCTTTGATTATGGATAATGTTCCAGTGGTAAATTCTGGAAGAAGCGTTATCATTGACAACACTTCTTTTCTGTCTGAATATTTCTCAACCCTTGAAATTCAGAGACTTCTGAATGATAGACGAAACAAAAGCCAAACTGGCGACATCATAATGATGCTTCAGCATCCTCCAACATTCACTACCGGGATACATGACAATCCGGAAGAATATCCCTATCTTGAGGAAAAGCCTATCCGGATCGAACGTGGAGGGTCAGTCACCTACCATGGCCCCGGCCAGCTCGTAATGTATTTTATCGTATCATTGAAAGAAAATGGGATAAATGTTCTCCAGCTTATAGAGAGGATTCAATCATCCATGGCTGAGGCACTTCTAAGATATGGGAAAGGTTCAGAGGGCAGGCTGGGAAGGGAAACAGGTCTTTGGCTTTTAAACGGCAAAAAGATTGCATCCATCGGCCTGGCAGTTAAGGGTTTCTCCACTCTTCATGGATCCGCACTGAACGTAAGCAATGATATGGTTCCATTTTCAAAGATAATGCCCTGCGGGTTCGACCATGATATAATGACAAGTCTGAGCCTAGAAAGTGAAACCGACATTGATTTCGAACATTTTGTTGAAATACAGAAACAAATTTTAGCTGAAAAATTCAGGATAAATGATACAAAAAAATTTGGTAATGAGGGGGAATTCAGGAAATATCTGAGTGTGCAATTGTCTGAGACTGCTCCCTCATAAACTGCTGGAGATAGTAGTAGGATCCGGTACCTTTACCGCTTATTCCACTCATTTTCCATCCAACGAATGGCTGGGAGCCGACAACAGCACCGGTGCTTGCACCTCTGGTACGGTTGGCATATATAACTCCTGCTTCGACATTGTCGAAATAATATTCCATTTCCTTCTGGCTGTTTGTAAATATGCCTCCGGTCAATCCATATTCAGATTTGTTGATATGTTCGACGGCCTCTTCCACACTGTTTACCTTAAGAACTGCAAGTACCGGGAGGAACAGCTCTTCCCTGACAACGTGGGAATCTGGTTTTGCATCAGCAATTAATGTCGCTTCTACATAGAAGCCTGGTTGATCAAGAGCCTTTCCTCCAGCAACAACTTTTCCTCCTTCTGAAAACTTTGGTGTCAGGTTCTTGAACCTCTCATATGCTTCACGGTTTACTACCGGATTCAAGAACGCCTCTTTCTTTCTTGGGTCCTCCGGTTTGAGGTTTCTGACTTTTTCAGAGAGTTTCTTCACGAACTCATCATAAACATCCCTGTGAACATATGCAAGTGAAGTTGCGCTGCATTTCTGTCCAGAGTATCCATAAGCCCCTCTGAAAACACCTTCTACTGCATCATCAAGCCTGCAGTTGTTGGAAACAATGACCGCATCCTTTCCACCCATTTCTGTGATCACAGGCTTTGGTCTCTTAGCCTGGGCATTTCTGTATATGCCCATTCCAACCTCTCTGGATCCGGTGAAGACGACTCCTCCGATATCGTCATCCTCAGTTATCATCTTTCCTACAACAGACCCCTTACCTGCAACAAAGGCAAGTGCTTCTTTCGGCACTCCTGCCTCATAGAGCATATTTACTGTGAGGTAAGTGCTTATGGGAATGTCCCCGGAAGCCTTCAGAATAACGCCGTTGCCGGCCACAAGAGGTGCCGCGGTCATTCCTACAGTAATTGCAAAGAAGTTGAAAGGAGGGATCACAGCGAAGACGCCATAAGGTTTCATTACGCTGAAGCTCTCTTCGTTGTCGTAGCCTTTTCCGGTGAGTCTCTCGTATCCATTGTTCTGTATGAGGTCGAATGCATAATATCTGAGAAAGTCTATGCCTTCATCAACATCAGCCATAGCCTCTGTTCTGTTCTTGCCATTCTCATAAGCAAGGAGGGCGGATATGAGGAATTTTTTCTCACTCAAAAGGTCAGCTGCTTTCAGAATGATGGATGCCCTTTTTCTGTATCCATAGTGATACCACTTCTTATAATTGGACTTCAGCATGGAGATTGCTTTCCTTACGCTATCTTCAGAAGCTGCTTGAAATGTTCCTATTTCTTTTCCGTCTATGGGGGAGATATCCTTCAGTTTCTCTTTCTCAATTATCTCGGTCCCGATAATATTCGGGTATTCCTTATTCAGATATTTTTCGGCGTCTTTGAGAGCCTTCTCATAAAGATCATGAAATTCCTTCTCTTTTCCGCCTTTTGTCATCCTGACATATGTCAGTTCGTTCTCGAAGGTCATGATTCTTTATGTAAGGATCATACATAAAATTACTTGGTAATTGTATTTAGACCCCTGTCAACATTAATGCACTGGCCGTTAATTCCAAGTGACATCTCACTGGCCAGAAATGCATTTACCATTGCTATCTCAATAGGTTCAAGGTTTGTGCTTTCTGAAAACTTTGTGAAGTTAAATGGGAAGACCTTGTAATAGGTGTCCTCCTTTCCAACAGAACCCGGCATAACCCCATTAACTCTTATATTGTACTTCCTGAGCGTTTCAGCGGTTTTTCTGACCAGCTCCGGTACTGCTGCCTTGGATATATTGTAGGAAAGATCGTTGCCTGGCATGATATGCGGGGATGCTCCAACGAGGACGAAGGAACCTCCATTTTTTTTCATAGGCTCTGAAAATGACTCTATAATTCGAAGATGGCTGAGGAGGTTTGTCTGCAGCATGGACATGAAGAAAGTGTCATCCGGGAATTCCTTTCCTGAGGCTTCCCATTTTCCAACGTTTGATATTACGGTATCAATCTGTCCATAGGTCTTCAGTATTGCATCCCTGACTGCACTGATCTGCTCGGGCTTAGATAGATCAGCCTTGAATGCTTTAATGGTGGAAGATTCCACCAGGCCAAACATATTGCCTGATCTTGATACTATGGCAACCTTGGCCCCAAAATTGATCATCATTCTTACACTTGCCATTCCCTGACCTGGCCCCACACCAAGTATTACTGCAACTTTTCCAGCCAGTGAATCACGAATTATGTCTACCATAATTCCTTATCCGTTACTTGCTATTAAGTTAAACTGGCAGGTTCTACACCATAATTATTAAACATTTGCAAACATATTTGTGCAGTGATGCAATAATGTACTTGTGATAATATGCCAGAAAATGAAAAATTAAAGGAGGTTCAGGCGGTATTCAGGGGAACCGATACTATGGACGGGGCAGGTGTAAGGCTTCGCCGAATATTCGGAGGTTACTCTACAGCTTCAATTACAGATCCATTCCTCCTTCTGGATCATTTTGGCTCTAACAAAAAAGAGGAATATATCAGAGGGTTTCCCTGGCATCCACACAGGGGTATCGAGACAATCACGTACATACTGGATGGGAAAGTAACACATGAGGACAGTGAAGGGAACAGAGGGACAATTTACCCAAATGATCTCCAGTGGATGTCTTCCGGCAGCGGAATATACCATCAGGAAATGCCAAGGCCGATCGAAAAAACAGATCCAAGGGAGGCAATACTTTCTTCTGGAATGCCAGAATCATCAGTGGGACTGCAACTCTGGTTGAACATACCTGCTGAAAAAAAGATGAATAAACCATCCTACAGGGATATAAAGGGAAGAAATGTAACAGTCGTTGATAATGGGGATGGAGCAAAGGTGAAACTGATTTCCGGCAAGTATGGCAAAGATGAGTCCGAATTCCAGGGAGATCTAAAGATTGATCCTCATTATCTGGACATAGTGCTTGAACCTGAATCGGATTTCAAATACATAGTCCCGGATGGATACAATACTATCCTTTACACCATGGCCGGTTCTCTTTCAGTTTATCCGCAGAAAACAAACTTTTCAATGGGGGACGCCATAGTTTTCAGTATGGACGGGAACACTGTCAAACTTGTGTCGTCCGAATCAGGGGCCAGGTTTATACTCCTTGCAGGAAGGCCCCTCAGGGAGCCAGTTCACTGGTATGGCCCTATTGTTATGAATTCCCAGGACCAGCTAAATGAAGCGTTCCGGGACCTGCAGAATGGTACATTTATCAGGGACAGGGAACCATTATTCTTATAGGTGGTTCAAACAGGATTGTTTGGGATTGAAGCCCCAATCCTTCTCTTTTTCCAGGATACTGCCATAAAACCCCCAAGGATGCAGAGTACAAACCCAATTGTAAATCCACCTTCTGTGCCTATCCAGCTGAGCAGGGAAAAAACAACAATTATTGCACCGAATATTCTTGTCCATCTGGTCCCAAACATCACCAGGATGCTTGAGGCGGTCAGCACAATCCCCCATACTGCCCCGAGAGTCAGCGCAAGGTGTTCCCCCGGGCTTATTCCACTGATTGAACCTGAAATAATAATGCTTCTCGCTCCCACATAAAGTATGAGAAGTCCTCCCAGAAGGGAAACAATTCCTGCGTCTATTGGTGAGTCCTTGAAACTGAACCTTGACACGGGGGTTAATTGCCTCAAATTAATTAATGTTCTCCAATTTAGAATTGGAGATAAAAGGTGAGGTTTGGCCCCGCCATCACCGGGGCCATGAGGTGTCTAGTTCTGCAGCGTGATAACACTCGAGGTAAAGGCGATCGGTGCCGTGAAGTCTATCTGTGATGTGGCTCCGACTTCAGGCGTGATCTGGCCTGAAACCTGCATGTTCTGGGTTATGTTGGTACCGAATGTGTTTGTAACATTGAAGACTATTGCAGCCTCGTCACCGGATGAAATGACCGGATATTTGGCAGTCAATGACGACGTCGGGTCTATCAGTGATATTACTCCGAAGTTAGTAGGGTTGTTATCCTTCGCACTCATATCCCCAAATACAGGATCGCTGAACAGGTTCTTTGTACCTGTTTTTGACAGGTTGCTGAACAGTGTATCGTTATAGACCAGAAGTGCTGTTGCACCATTAATTGATATAGTTATACTGGTATTTGCCAGGTTAATGGCACTACCCCCGGCATTATCCTGAATCATTATTGCAACATATTCAACACCTCCACTTTCTGGGGGGTTTCCCAGATCATAACCATAGATCGAATTTATGATGAGTCCTGTTGATACCTGGTTCTCAGTGGAAGTTCCAGTAGCATCTGCCCTCTGCTGTAGTATTCCAGCGGTATGAATTAGGACAGATGCAGCCACTGCGGCGACAAGAACCAGGGCAATGAATATAATAAGGACACCTATTCCGCTTTCAGCCTTCTCATCCTCATCGAACTTGAACTGCCTGCTAATATTCTTGAACAGATACCTCAAACCTTTCATCATCATGATAGTTAACACCTTATGCAGTTCTGTAACTGTTTATGTATATCACTATGTCTGTATATAAAAGCCTTAACGCTGGGAACGATAAAATTTCGCATTTCGCTGTCGATCATATCTGACACTACGTACATAACAACAGGCTTCAGATCTGCACTTCTTTGTACTGCACTTCTTGCAAAAAAAGGATATGTCCAGAGTAAGGTATTGAACTTTCGATGTGAATGCTTAGCACAGATGACAAGAGATTCATAGTGAAAAGTGTGGAGAATGGTTACAAGATAAGTGACCTGGCAAGGATGTTCAATGTAACCCCTAGAAGGGTACAGCAGATACTGAAGGAGGATACCTCTGATCAGTCAATGAGAAGAAAGACTGTGAACCTGTCCAGAGAGGAGATGGAAAACATAGAGAACCTCTGGACGAACTATAAGATAGGTTCCAGGACAATATACTACCTGATGAAGAACCAGGGGAAGCAGGTATCTTACTACCAGATCTACAATTTCATGAGAAACAGGAACATGATCAAGAGCAAGGACTCCAGGGTCAGGGGGGAGACAGACAAGCAGATGGAAACCCCTCTTTCAACCGTATATATGGATTATCACCAGACAAATACTGAGGCACCGTATGCAGTCGTATGTGTAGATATGAGCACAAAGAGAATCCTGTCCATAGTCGAATCAAGGAAGATCACAAAGGAGGTAATGGAACAGGTTGCTGACAATGTTTTCAAATTCTCAAAAGAGAAGGGGCTTTCTGTGAAAAAGCTCTACCTCAGAAATGGAATTCTCAGCATAATCTATGGTGCAACCGATCTCAAGTACCACATGAAGAGGAAAGGATTCGAAGAGGTTGAACAGGATAAGCACGGCAATAGAGTTCATCTAGCGCTCTCCAGGCTATGGCAGAACTACGACAGGTTCAGGTGGAACACTGACAGCCCTGAGAAATTCATGTACTGGTATAACCAGAGGCCAATAATAAATAGAAAGGAGAACCGTGTTACCACACCAAATGAGCTAATGGATGAGATGATAAATACCACGAACACGATTATTTCGCATAGCTCGGGAATATTCAGCTGACCATAGAAACAGGTCATCTGGAAGTATTCACTCACCAAATTTTTCAATTTTTGGACACATGTGCTATTTAGTGGTCACTCATAACCACAAATCTGCCGGTTTTTTGCATTAGATAGACTCATTGGCCTAACTTGGAAAAAAATTAATGACTGTGAACAAGCCCCGTCCTCCAGTATTTCAACACCAGGAAAGCAGTGAAAAATGCAGATAAAAATCCCAAAATTATGAAATCTTTGTGGAACCCAATGGTGGAACTTATGTATCCGAAAAGTACAGGCACTATCATAAACAGAATATTGTTATAAGCCATGAAATAAGAGTTGGCAGCATTTCTTTCTGAAATGTCTGTGCCTCTGGCTATTATCATTGTAGTAACTGGAAAGATACTTCCATGGGGGATGCCTAGAAGCACCATAATGACCAGGAACATTGCGAAACTGGGCATGAATGGAACCAGTATAAGGGATACGGCAGTAAGGACAGCCGAGGCCACAAGAGGGTAGAAAAGATTGCCCAATGGCCTTATGGCTATAGAGAGCCTTGTAAGGAAGGAGGACGAAAAAAATACTATGAATGCTGTATAGGCCAATCCACTTGATATACCATAATTCTCCTGCGCATATATTACAAGAAAGGCAGTGATGGCAGCAAACGGAATGTTGTATATGCTTATAGAAATAAGGGCTGAGTGGAAAGATTTATTTTTAAGAGTGCTTCTTCCGCCCATTTCTTTTCCTCCAGAAGGAAACCGTACAAAAGGTGCCACAGCAGTGGCCAAGAGGCAGAGTGGAAGAAATGCTACGAATAGCATTCGATAGCCAATCACCGGTAGAAGGTAGGATTCGATTGTTGGCCCTATTACAAGACTAAGGCTCAGGCTAACCGAATAGATGGCGAGCAACCTCATCTGAGATCTGTGGTCTCCCTGAATGGAAGCAGAAGTTATCAGATTAGGAAATACGATCCCGAATGCAACTCCTGCAAATGCAGCGATTAACCATATTGTATAAGCATTCGAGATGGAGAAGAGAACAAGTGCCGCATCCATTCCGATCACTGAAAGGACAAAGGCTCTCCTTCTTGCAGCACTTTTTAATCTTGGATTCAGGAGGGAAGTTGAAATGAATGTTGTGGCATAAGTCAGGGCAGTTATTTCACCAACAGAAACATTGGAAAAATCGAAGAATAACTTGGAAAATGTTGGAACTGTAGTAACGATCATGTTGTTTGTGGATCTGAGTGTGATTGTGATTGCAGCAATGGTTAGTATCGAAAAAATAAATGATAGTCTATGTGAGGAGGCATTATTCAGCTTTGAGTCCATTTCACTGTCCTTTTCATCGCATAATGAAGCATTGCTAAAAAATAATTTTAAATTGTATAGAGTGGGCACTTAATATACCCTGTACCAGGTAACAAATTCAATTTAATTACAACTGGAATTTGGCTTTATTGATCATGTCAATAGAAAATATTCCAAATTCTGAAATTAAAAGATTTCTCCTTTATTGTTCAGATAATCCTCTAACAAGAAGAGGAATCGAATCCTCATAGAGGTATTCTATGCTGAAATGCCCCTCATCATATTCCATCAGCCTGTTCTTTATCCCCAGTTTATCCATTCTCCGACTGAGTGCTCTAATACCAATGTTTATTGCGAACTCATCCTTCAAACCGGCTTGGAGCAAAATGGTTTTGCCAGTAAGTCCAGATGCAAATTCTGTGACGTTTTCCACAGGGTCCATCTTTTTCCACTTTTTCCAGACGTCTCCTCTCAAGATTCCTGTTTCAGTTTCAAAAGGAAGTTCAATGCCCATTTCATAACCATGACCGGGAGAATAGAAAGCTGACATGGCAATTATGTTGATGGCATCCATCTCCTTATGGGAATGAGTAGGCCGAGATCGGAAATCTTTCAGGAAAGCTGCGATTCCTGATTTTGAAACAATCTCAATGGCAGCAGGAAAATCCCTCATATAACAGTATTCGAAGGCTGAGTCTCCAGACACATCAATAAATCCGGAAAAAATAGATGGATTTCTTGCTGTGAGTGTGTATGAGCCAAACCCACCTGAGGACTTTCCGAAAAGACCTATTTTTCTTTTTCCATATCTGCTCCTAATCAGATCAACAATCTCTTTTGCAATAAAATCTTCATAATTGCCAACAGCAGGTGAGTTAAGATACTGGTTTCCGCCTAGTAAGGTCATTGTGTCTGGAAGAACAACTGAAAATGACAGATCAGGGTTTCTTCCTAATATATTTTCTAAAGTGGATAAAAAGTCCTGGTTTGAGTAAGATCTGTTAAGGAAATTCCTTGCACTTCCAAAGAAACCAGCCAAACCTATCAGTACTGGACTACTGTCAGTGGCGTTGCAATCTATGAATATAACTTCCCTTTCAGCAGGATCTTCAAGCGCATTGCCTCTTAAGGATTCAGAAGCTATCTTCTCATTTTTAATGACAATATTTTTTTCCATTATGTATCAGAAAGGGCAGATGGAAAATAAAGTGATCCAATACTCTCAGATCCTGCCCTTATAAAAAAGAGCAAATCGATAATTTTGATCCAATCCGTAACTGAGGTATTTCTAGAGAAACTTCTGATTATCGCTTCATTTCTGGATTGAAGACACCTACTGCAGATTATTTAGGTGGAGCCTTGAAAAAATCCATCAAAAACATAATAATATTAAAAGTCTAACAACTACTTCTGTTACCATGGACATCATTAATATCATCAATTTCAACTCTCAAAAGGCTTGCAAGATGTGACAGAGAATTATTATATTGTCATTTTAGAATTTTCAGAGAATTGGAAACATACTTTAGTGTCTCTATACGAGACAGGATAAACGGTGCGATTGAGGGTATAAATGAAAATATCCTGATTGATTCCGAAAATATATGGGTTATCAGTGAGATTCAGCCAGAAATCCAGAGAAAGAATCCTTTACAGCTACCCATTGTATCAGGAATGTCGAACTTAGCGGCAAGAGCAAAATATATGGATACTGTTCATGATAAGAACAAATTTTCCATTTTAAACAAGACGGTCTCTCATGCACTCAGTTGCAAGATTCATCATTAATTCCTGAACCAGGCGCAGTGATTTTTCATCTTTAAGTTCCCCACTGGAATCAAATTTGTCCTGGGCAAAATTGATGAACACTTCTGGTTTGTTTATAGGTTTCATGTCAAGGTAAACAAAAACCTGCCTCAGATGATATTGTGCTCGCATACCTCCAAAAGCGCTCATAGAAGCACTCATGACTGCAACGTGTTTTCCCTTTAGGACGTTGTCACTGTAAGGCCTTGAAGCAATGTCAATGGCATTCTTTATGAATCCAGGGATAGAATAATTGTATTCAGGTGTCACGATCAAGATGCCATCCGCATGCCTCAAAACATTCTTGAAATTAACTACCGCCTCAACCGGCTTTTCCTCCTCGTCTGTATTATACATTGGCAGATCCTTAATTGGAGCTATCCTGAAAGCAACATATTCCGGGACATTCCTTGATGCAACATTCAGCAGATAACCATTAAAGGAATTTCTTCTTAGGCTTCCTCCGAAAGCCGCTATATTTACTTTTTTCACATCTCCTGGTGCCCTTGATATATCATTACTCACCTTAATCCACCTTCGTTTTCCGTGTTGTTATTACTTCCTTTGTTAAGAGAACTAGCATTCCTGATACAACTAATGCAAATGCTGACAGCATAAACACGATTGAAAATGCCTCCTGCGAGGCTAATTTAACTGGAAACGATCCTACTAAGTAAGTTGAAGTAAAGGTTGTAAGGATTGCCGCAGCGACAGGAGAACCCATGCTTGAACCAACATTATTAAAGGTACCCTGCATTCCTGTGGCCATCCCCATTTCTCTGGGATCAACAGAGAATATTACAAAGTTGAATAAAGTGCTTAATATCATGACGACCCCAATGCCACATACTATGCTGTACACCCAAAGCAAAGTATAACCTGGCATCGTTGCCTCTAAGAGAAATCCTGAAGCTGCTACAATCGTTCCGGCAGCAGTCATTGGCTTAGCTCCTGCCTTATTTATCAAAGTTGAAGCCAAGACCCCACCCAGTATCGAACCTATGGCAAATGGAGTTACAGTAATGCCGGCTTCAAAAATATTCTTGCCAAAACCTGCAGGAACTGGATATTCCAGACGGTAAGTCAGTGTTATCGTGGCAAGGAATAAGGCGAATTCTGCAATCAGACCAACAAGGTATGCGACAACCACATTTCTGTTTGCAAGGAGCTTAAAATTGAATATAGGTTCTTTTTGGTTCCTCAACAGGCGGCTTTCATGTAAGATAAGAGGAAGCAGAAGCACAAAATCAAGAATCATCAAAAATGACGTAAGTTCTGTTGAACTAAAGTCACCAGAGAATAGATTCATAATGCTACCGAGAGACGGCCATCCCAGTGAAGAACCCTCTGAAACAAGAAGAACAAAAAAGGAGAGGACTGTTGCAAGTAATATGGCCCCTGCATAATCGACTTTGGCATTCGGCCGCTTGTATCTTGATTCTTTGATTACAATGATCGCAAAAATTATTGCTACTATTAAAAAAGGTATAGCAGTGTAGTAAGTATACCTCCATCCAAAGCTGTTTGAAACGTAGGAGCCGATAGGAAGACCTATTGCAAAACTAGCTCCAAACAGGGACCCAAAAATCGCCTGTACCTTTGGTATAATTTCTCTTGGAAATTCCTCCCTGGCAAGCGCTGATCCCAATGGGAAGATCGCAAGCCCTACCCCCTGAACTGTCCTCGACAGAAATAAAACTTCATAGTTTGCAGATAAACTCGTGGATATTGCCGCCATTAGATAAATCACCAGCACTATGGATAGCATACTCCTCTTACCGTAAATATCACCTAATTTGCCGAAGACAGGGGTGAGCGCCACTCCACCTACAACATACAAAGAGAGAACAAGGGCAATCTGGGAATATGTTACTTTGAAATCCTTTGCCATGGAAAGGAGCGATGGTGTTAGCATAGCTTCGATATAGCCAGTCAAGAGTATCAGAGAGCCCAGTATTATTGTAACCCTCTTTGCGTAACTGCTGTTATATTGGCCACCAGAGTAACTTTTTACACTTTCCATTTCATACTACCTCTCAAAGTATTCCAGGATATTTCTATCGATTAAGCAAAAAAGAGGGAAATCTGATAATGACCTTTGTTAAGGTTAGAGTAAAAAATGCTACTCTTTAAATAGCCTACAGTGCTTTTGCTCAGGTGTCGCTTCAAGACTTCAGGATAGTTTCTGAGCTGATCAGGAATCCTCTGGAATCTTATGAAAAGATAGGATCAAAAGTCGGGATTTCAGGCATCTCTGCCCGCAGCAGGATACAGAAAATGTACAGATCAGGCTTGATTAAGGGCATTTACCTTATACCTTCGCCGCAGAATTTCGAAATGCATCCAAGAACATATGTGTTCAAAAACGTTGACTCGCCTTTTCAAAAATTATCAATAATAGCGGCCGTTAATGGAGTGGTTTTTGCCTGGATAGACTATGATAATGATATGATAATAACCGTTTTTTTCAAATCTGATCTGGAAAAAGCAAAAATTCTGGACAATTTGTCAATTATAGTGGGTACTAAACCAATTACAGATTATATTCCAAATTCACTTCTACCACCGAATCTCTCCAGTTCAAGGCTTTCAAGGATCGACTGGAAAATCCTTGAGCACGTCGCATTCAATCCCAGAATGTCGGTAGCAGAAATTTCAAGGCTGACCCATTTGTCAAGAAAAACTGTACAGGGACACCTGAATGGCATGCTATCGGAAAGGAAGTTATATGCTCTGTATATCTCAGATTTCACAAAAATCAATGGCGGAATACTTTACGGCCTACTGGTATTTTTTAATTATCCGGAAGTAATGGGCAGGCTATTGAAAATGGGCCTTGAGCCAATCTGGTTCATGACAGAACCGATAGGTGCAACCTTACTGGGGTTCGCTGAATCTCTCGTAGATGTGGAACTTTTGAAGAAGAAAGCACAGGATATGGAGGGTATAACTAGATTTGATATCAACGTGCCAACAGGAGGGATGTTTGCTAAGGAACGGCTCAAATCATGGATTAAGGGTGAAATAGATAAGTGGAACTCAGCTTCTTTCCATTAAATAAAGGGCATTCCAAAAATTTAGCCATAACCTGATAGGAATCATGGAATAAATATGGTTAAAGGCAATTAGCCCAGTTCAACATTATCTGCATTCAATCATTAACATATTTAAAAAATCGATCCGTGAGTATATGCCCGGAAGACAAAAATCCTTGAGATACTTATGCCAATAATTGTTTGCAAATATAGTATTATAAAGTTTTTCGAAAAAAAGTGAGCCACATAGAGAACGGGCCCGCCGGGATTCGAACCCGAATCATAGGCTCCGGAGGCCTAGGTGATATCCATTACACTACGGGCCCTTATTTCTTGTACCCGATGTCTCTTAAGAATTTAATACGTGCCTTCTTGTCCTCAGTTGTTTCTAATCCAAGAGGTGAAAAACCGTCAATTACACCCATAATACCACCGCCATTCTTGCCTCTCGCTACAATAACACTGATAGGGTTTGCTGTAGCAGCGAATATACTTCCAACCTCCTGGCAGGCCTTTACGGCGTTAAGTATTGCTATGGGGAATGCATTTCGTAAAATTATCATAAATGTATGGCCCGCGGCAAGCCTTTTGATATTATCCACTGCATAATTCTTAAGTTCATCATCGCTCGAGGAATATCTGATAAGCCTTTTTCCTGAAGCTTCAGAAAAAGCAATTGCATACTTGGCTCCGTTGAGGTGCGTCTCAATGATTTCTGTCAGATCTTCAACCGTCTTAATGAAGTGAGAGTACCCCAGAATTATGTTGCAGTCTTCAGGGAATCTTATCTCTACCTCTTCAATATCAACCATGAAATGTGATCCCAATTGTATATTACTCTTTTACCTACAGTATCTGAGTCTGTTTTTATCATGATAATCTGAATAGTAAGAATCTAAGTTGGTAAGAGGGCCAACGGTGTTGCCTTGACAATATGTATAAGTGTGGAGCCATTTTCAATTATTGGATTGAGGAGGTTAGATTTTATTATTATGATGAAAATACGGTGATGATGGACTTCTTTGAAACGATCTCAGAGGAAATTAACAGCGGAAAGATCCGTGAACGAGATCAGCTTCAGAGAAGGAAGCTATCCCTTTCGAGTATGCTCCATCTGGATCATATTCCCAGTGATACTGAAATTCTTAATTCCGGGAAGGTTCAAAAGGACAAAAAGAAGCTCCTCAGGATCAAACCTACCAGAACTATATCTGGAGTTGCAGTTGTTGCTGCAATGACATCACCAGAGAGCTGCCCGCATGGTCAGTGCCTTTACTGTCCAGGAGGAGTAAAAAACAATTCTCCGCAAGCATATACAGGTTATGAACCCTCTGCTCTTAGGGGCAGAATGAACAATTATGATCCTTATCAGATAACATTCAACCGCCTGAAACAGCTTGAAACGATCGGCCATGATACAAGCAAAATTGATCTAATTGTTATGGGTGGGACATTCACAGCCAGAGACCCGGATTATCAGACATCATTTGTGAAGGGTTGCCTGGACGGAATGAACCGCTCAGTGTCCTCATCTATTGAAGGCAGTATTGAAGCCAATGAAACTGCTGAAAGAAGATGCGTTGGTATCACGGTCGAAACAAAACCGGACTGGTTCCTACGAAAAGACATTGATCTGGCCCTTTCCTACGGGACTACTAAAGTTGAGCTGGGAGTTCAGATAATTAATGAGAAAGTACTTAGAATGAACGGACGTGGACATGGAATTAAGGAGATTATTGATTCCACAAAATTTTCAAAGGATTCCGGCTTAAAGATAGTTTACCATGTCATGCCCGGAATGTACGGTTCTGACAGGGAAGAGGATATCAGAAGCTTCAGGAAAATTGTTGAAGACCAATCGTTCAGGCCGGACATGCTGAAGATCTATCCAACCCTTGTTGTCAAAGGCACAGCCCTATATAATCTCTGGAAAATGGGCAGGTATAGGCCTCCAGACACAGAGGAGGCCGCCGATATAATTAAGGAATTCCTGAAAGTTTGCCCACCATGGATTCGGGTTCAAAGAATGCAGCGGGATATTCCCGTGAATTTTATCGAGGCAGGAGTGAAGCGGAGCGACATCAGGAACATAATAGACAGGAAGCTCCGTGAAGAGAATGAAGAGACTTGGGAGATAAGAAGCAGAGAGATTGGTATGGCATCAAAAGAGGGCAAAGATCCTGTTCTCATAAGGCGTGATTACAACGCCTCGGATGGAAAGGAAATTTTTCTCTCTTTTGAGGAATCCCACAACATATACGGTTACCTGAGGCTGCGCATCCCTTCAGCAGATCATCACAGGCCGGAAATGGATAATGCCTCCGTCGTAAGGGAAATAAAGGTTCTTGGTGAGGTTGTGCCTCTCGGAGAACATGAATCATCTCTGTGGCAGCATCGTGGGCTTGGCAAATCTCTGTTAGAAGAGGCTGAGAGAATCTCCAGAGATGAATATTCCCTCAACAGGATCAATGTGATAAGTGGAATTGGCGTTAGAGAATATTTCCGGAGATTTGGCTATAATAGATTGGGACCATACATGTCCAAAGTTCTGAAACCCTGATTTTTCTCTGTTAAGGGATTATAGTGTTTTAATATAATAATATTCATTTTTATCAATAATTATAAATAAGTGCTTTACATGATGAGCGGGATAGAATTGTCATATGTTCTTATATCAGTGAGCATAGTCGTGCTTCTGGTAGCTGTCTATCTTTTCTACAGTATTATAGGAGCTGAGAAATTTTGAGTTATGTCTCCACGGATTCAACAGGAGGAACAAACTTCTGGGTGTCGTTCTTTGAAAGCCAGCGCCTCGTTTCAGGCACCATCATAATTCTGATCTATATTCTGCTTCTCTCTATCTTTGCGTATCTGATATCCGGGTATATAGCAAAGCTTTACAGAGGTGAAAAAACCTGGCTTGATCCAATATCGGGCAGATTAGTCAACTTCTTCATAAACATTTTTGGTGAAGATGCTAAAAAGGACACAAAGATGAGAGAATATTTTATCACGCTCCTTATTTTCAATGCAGCAGCAGGTATTTTTGCTTTTATTTTCTTTTATTTTCAGACCTATTTTCCCTTTGCAGGAGTAACTCATAACTATTCTTTTTCGCTTTCGTTCAACACAGTCACATCTTTCCTGACAAATACGAATCTTCAACATTATTCAGATCCTCTTCATCTTTCTTACCTGAGCAAGACCTTTGTCCTCACAGGCCTTATGTTTCTTGCCGCGGCAACTGGCTTTGCTGTGTCCATGGCTTTCATACGGGGAATACTCAACGAAAACGGAAGGATAGGAAATTTTTACAGGGATTTTCTTGTATCAGTATTCTACCTGATACTGCCACTTACTATTCTTGTAACAATAATATTCATACTTTCTGGGGTTCCGCAGGATCTTAGCCAGTACGTTAATGTCAACCCTATCCTCTCCGGAGGGATTCAGCGGCTCCCCCTTGGCCCAGTGGCCACCTGGGAGGCCATAAAAAACATTGGCACCAATGGTGGAGGCTTCTATGGTTCAAATGCTGCCATGCCTCTTGAAAACCCAAACTGGTTCACAAATCTGGTTGAGTTTCTCTCCTTTACCGTAATACCTCTGGGTTCTATACTTTCATTAGGAAAGGTATTCAACAACAGAGGATTCGCACGAACACTATATATTGTGCTGATTTCAATATTCTTTTTCACAACATTCATGACGTTTTTCGCAGAATACAGTGGGATCCCCTCAATAACCTCACTCGGCACCCTGTTCACAGGTAACATGATGGGAAAAGAGACTGCCATAGGGATCTCTCAGTCATCCATATTCTCTTCTGGGGCAGTTTTCACATCAACTGGAGCAGCTGATTCTGTTCTTCTTGCTTTTACTCCGGCCGGTCTCCTTGGGCTTATGGGTAACCTGATCCTGAATGATCCTCTGGGTGGTGTTGGGACTGGTGTCCTGAACATATTCATGTATGTGATTTTCGCAATTTTCATCACATCACTGATGGTGGGGAAGCTTCCGGAGCTAATGAGTATAAAAATCAGCTCCAAGGAGATCAAATACTCAACACTGTCTCTTGTCACGCATCCCCTGCTTGTTCTGATCCCATTTGGGATAACCATGCTTCTTCCTGCTCTGGTTATAGGCGATCCAAATCCCAGACCAGATGTCATATCCAGTGTTCTCTATGAATTCCTTAGCGCAGCTTCAAACAATGGTTCTGAGGTGGGCGGTTTCGCAACCAATACTGCCTTCTTCAACATTGCAGACGGCATCCTGATGCTAATGGGCCGTTTTATTCTGATGGGGTTACAGCTGGCAATTGCACAGTCATTTGCCACTAAGAGCCCGAAAGTTGAAACGGGGAGGACAATAGAAACTGGGTCACCCTTATTCGCTCTTATGCTCTTTGTCACAATTATAATGCTCGGAGTACTTTCTTTCTTTCCGGTCCTCGCCCTGGGCCCATTCCTGTCCTGGGCAAAGGACTTTAATCTATTTATAGGGGGGTTGTTATGAAAAACAGGTTTCTCGATGCCCTCCTTAATTCGATTTATGGTTTCCTTCCATGGCGCCTTCTGTCATCACCTGTCATGTTTGTGACTGAGATAGCCTTTATAATATCCGTATTTGCCGCAATTTTCCCTGCCCAGTTTGGAATACCTTATACTCCTGTGTATCTGGATTTCTATGTGTCGGTGGCCCTGATGCTGTTTCTCACCATCCTGTTCTCTAACCTGAGTTCATCTCTTTCAGAGGGCAAAAGCAAGGCAATCACAGAATCCCTGAAGAGCCTCAGGAAGGAGGTAACCGGAAAACAAGTTACTGATAATGGAATCCAGGAAGTTTCCTATTCCAATCTGAAAAAAGGAGACATTCTCAGGATAGAAAAGGGAGATACAATCCCAATTGACGGGGAGATCATAGAGGGAACCGGTTTTGTCAATGAGTCAAGCATAACCGGGGAATCAAGGCCTTCACGCAAGATTCTTGGTGACAGTGTCACAGGTGGAACTATTCTTGTGACAGATAGCCTGCTCGTTAAGGTTACAAGCAATCCTGGAGAAACCTTCCTTGACAGGATGATCAACATTGTGGAATCTTCCAAGAGAATGAAGACACCAAATGAAATCGCACTCACAGTTTTTCTCAGCGGGGTTACTCTGGTCTTCCTGGTAGTTGTAAGCGCGGTGTTTGCAGAATCCGGATTTCTTTCCGTAACGCCCAATCTTGTAATTTTCATAGTTCTTCTCATTGCCCTTATTCCCACAACGATTGGAGGGCTTCTCCCAGCCATAGGTATCGCCTCAATCAACAAAATAGCCCAGTATAATATAATTGCAAAGAGCGGGAAATCAGTGGAGAATGCCGGAGACATTGATACAATCATTCTTGATAAGACCGGGACAGTTACGATGGGAGACAGAAGGGCTGTAAAATTTTACCCTAAGAAGGGTGTTGAATACATTGACTTTGTCCGTGCCTGTGCCCTTGCATCCCTTAAGGACCAGACCGCAGAGGGGATGTCAATCGTGAAGCTTGCGGCCTCAGAAGGCGTCACTTCAGAAATGAAGGATCTGGAAGGATATGATTTCATTCCATTTTCGGCTGAGACCAAATACAGTGGAATTAAATCTACAGGTGAAGAGATAGTAAAGGGGGCGCTCAAATCAATAAAGGCGAAGTACAAGATATCTGATGTGTATCTTGAGGGTCTCTGCAATGGCATATCTGCCAGAGGAGGAACTGCCCTGGCAGTTGCGAGAAACGGAGAATTCCTTGGGGTAATTGAATTAAACGATATGTTGAAACCAGGCATCAGGCAGAGGCTTGAACTTCTGAAAAAAATGAACATCAAGACAATTATGTGCACCGGCGATGATGACATTACTGCCGCCTATATAGCCAAGGAGAGCGGAATTGACGAATATGTTGCCAACAGCACCCCTATGGACAAGTATAATGTAGTTCTCCGGGAGAAGGATAGGCAGAGGATGGTTGCTATGGTTGGAGATGGCACAAATGATGCCCCTGCCCTTGCACAGGCCGACGTTGGAATGGCAATGAATAGCGGAACACAGGCCGCTAAGGAGGCAGCAAACATGGTGGATCTTGACAGCGACCCGACAAAGTTGATG
This sequence comes from Thermoplasmatales archaeon UBA447, assembly GCA_002503205.1. Classification (GTDB taxonomy): domain Archaea; phylum Thermoplasmatota; class Thermoplasmata; order Thermoplasmatales; family Thermoplasmataceae; genus UBA447. The sequence continues at coordinate 61,907 of DARE01000053.1, forward strand.
GATGTCATATTTCTGGGGAAGCAGATACTGATAACAAGAGGGTCTCTCACAGCATTCAGTGTTGCAAATGACTTCTCAAAATATTTCGTAATAGTGCCAGCCATATTCAGTGTGTTCCCTCAGCTAGGATTCCTGAACATACTTGGCCTGACAGATCCACTTGTTGCAATAACTTCCGCCCTAATCTTCAATACTCTGATACTTCTGATGCTTGTTCCTCTTGCTCTTAGGGGTGTAAGATACAAACCAACATCCATAAATGATCTACTGAAGAGAAATATAACCATCTACGGGCTTGGAGGAGTCATTTTTCCCTTCATAGTTATTAAGGTGATCTATCTGATCCTTGTAGCAGGAGGTGTGCACTGGTGAAGCCTAAATCTGTCATAAAGCTGTTTGCGTTCGCTGCCCTGTTCATGTTCATTCTGGGTTTCGTATATCCCACCGTATCATCTCTGGCGGCAGAAGGCCTTGATCCATTCCAGGCCAACGGATCACTGATAGAGGACAACGGAACTGTCTACGGCTCATATCTGCTGGCACAGGCATTCAACGAATCCTATTTCTTCCAACCAAGGCCATCTGCGACAGGGTACAATTACACAGGCTCAGGCTCCGGCCCCTATGCTCTTGATGCGAACCAGACTCTGAACCAGACCAGGAATTTAATTAACAAATTCATAAGTGATAACCCAACTGTCAACATTTCCAAAATTCCCTACTCGATGGTATCATATTCAGGTTCAGGAGTCGATCCGGATATACCCCTACTGGGGGCGCAGGACCAGATACCCCGTATAACCGGCTCACTGCATTCTATCCTTCTTGTTTCAGGGAAGAATGTGAGCAACTCGTCCCTGGAGTCATTCCTCAATAAAACCGTTTCAAAGTATGTTGTGCAGAATTTCCCACTCTTCGGATCCTATTACGTCAATACAGTACAGCTTAATTTTGCAATACTGAATCTCCTAATTGGCTACGGTGCAATAAAGGGCTACTGAGACAATATCCAAATTTATGCCAGGCTATTTTCTCAGTACAGCCGTGTCAATTGGGGATTCCTTAATCAGGGCCTTCAGTGTCGAGTTTACCCTAATTTTCCTGTCCTGAGCAAAGCGCAGGCCAAGCACAAGGAGATCAGCACTGTACTCTTTTATAGCACCGTTTATCTGGTTGGTAATTGTTCCGCCATCTCCTCCTCTGACAACTGTTATTCCCTCACCAAACCTGGTGTGGATCTCCCCCAGGTTATCAAAAAGGTGCTGAAAACCATGGGTTTTCTTTTCATCAAACTTTCTGAGATCCAGGAGTGTCAGGGAAGCATTCGAGCTTTTCATCAGGTGAAGGGCGAAGGAGACTGCCATTCTGTTGTTGATTGTTTCTGACACGGGCAGGAGTATATTCCTGTACGGAAGTTCATTTCTCTTTATGCTGAATACAACGACTGGTGTTGTGCTGTTCTTTATAACATAGTCACCTATGGTACCGAATGTGCTCCCGGACAAGCCGCTTCTCCTGTGGGTTCCCATGAGAACAAGATCATAATTTTTCTCCTTGAGTTCATCAACAATTCCAGTTTTTATGTTCCTCGCTGTCCTTACTCTGGGAACAACCTTGATATTGCGTTCTTTCCCGTCTTCGTAGGCGTTGGTGATTATTCTGACCTTGTCGCTCCACGTGAGCTCTTTCATCTCCTCTTTCACGGTCAGTGCAGTTATCTCACCCGAGTACTTGCCTGCAAGATAAAATGCGATTTCTAAAGGAAGGCGTGATTGCTGGCCCTTGGCCATAGGGACCATAATTTTTTCGAATTTAACAACATATGACCTTGCATTGGAGAACATTATAAAATATAATACCTAATAGATATTTATATTATTGCAATTCGTTTTCTTCGAAGTTAATGATTGACTTAAAAACTACACACTAATGCTGTACCACAATATTTTATAATTGTGTTGTATTATAAAACGCACTGTCATTGTCTGTCACTTAAGCCAGAATTAAAATATGATCTCCACATGCTATGTCAGTGCACATTCCGTCTGTGGTAATAAGAAGGAAAGAGATAGTAGGACGAAAGACAGCATATGATCTCATGAAGGAGGGGATTGAGGAGCTTATGGTCTGCGATCTGGATTCAATCATAGACGGCAAGACAAATTTCAAACTCTACAATGAGCTTTCAAAATTTTTTGAGTTTACTGTGTTTAACCTGATATACACTGTTGGAGATCTGGTCGATTCCTTTGTAGCAGGTGCATCGAAGGTTGTTGTGAGCCCGGATCTCACTGCTGATAGGCTTGTATCTTTCCTGGAAATCAGCCAGAATGTGGTCGACCCCAACTCCTCAAGATTCAGTATATTTCAGAAGTCAGGAGGAAAATATGTTATGGTCTCCGGACGAATGCCATATCAGAATTTTAGTGGAGTATACAACATTGGTCCAAGCATGGGTGGTGACAATACAATAAATGTTGATAATTTTCCCTCAGAACTGAATCATTTTATCACATGATTCAGGGAACTGGGCAATAATATACCTGTAAATTGAAAATCAAAAAGAATAATATATATTATTGGTGTTTGACGTCTTAATTGTCTGAACCAGACCTTTCAAAGCCAAAGAATAATGGCATAAATCCTTTCGTCACTGGTCTTTCCATTGTGAATCTCTTCTATTCTCTCCTTATGACTCTCTTCGGCTATACACTTTATCTGCTTCTGGAGAGGGAAGGTGTATCTCTTTACTGGGGTGCTCTCGGAGTATCTCTTGGTCAGCTTGCTCTTTTAGCAATACTGATTCCACAGGGTAGGGCCATAGACAGGGGATACACCTATTCAATTATGGTGGCTGGTTCTATCATATATTCACTGTCTATTGGAGTGCTGTTCTTCTCAGGCACACTATTCCGGGATGGCCTGATATTTGCAATACCCTTGGCAATTCTGATAGCAACTGCCAGTCAGAATGCCTTCAGATCATCGATGAACTCTTTTATTGGGAAGGCCGTAAGGAGCTCACTTATGGGTTCAAATTATGCAAGGATTCTCACAATGGAAATGGTTGGAGGGGCTTTGGCAATGGTGGTGGCATACATAATAGGCGAAACCTCATCCATAAGGTATGCATACATTATATTCCCGGCCATTCTCATAATAACTGTGTCTCTTATTTTCACTGTCCTGTATAGAGACAGCAGAACAAGCATGGCACTTCAGGTCTCCAGCATTCCTCCGCAGTCCCTGAGGCAAGGGTTGAGAAACCTTGGCTCAAGAAAGAGGTTCCTGATTCCGATCTATTCTGGTAAAATCTTCATGGCTATCGGCTTCTACGGTTTTTCTTACTATTTCATTTTGACAGGAGTGAATCTGGGCCTTGGCCCAGAAGTTCCCATCCTGCTGCTTGCTGCAGTCTTTGCTGCCTCCATACCATTTGGAAAGATTGCTGAATCTGTGCTTCAGAAATTTCCTAACTTGGGTAAGGCATATGTGATTATGATAAGCATCATAGATGTATTCTCATATCTTTTGATATTCCTCTCAACACTTACAGGAAATGGAATTCTATATTTTGCATCGGTCGCAGTCATGATCCCGGGCCCTCTTCCAACCTCTGGTGCCCTTGGGTATGAGGTAAGAATGGTTGGAAAGGAGAACAGGGGGATATACACCTCTTTCCAGAGGATACTGGTTGCAATAGCCTTTATTGTGGTCAGTTTTCCAATGGTCGAACTTTACTACAGGAATGTCTATCTGCTCTGGCTTTTCATACTGTCAACATCCCTGATGGGCCTGATATCAGGCATACTGTTGCCTGGTGAGAAAAAGAACAGGGAAATTATGACCAATGATGGAAGTACTGTAAATTAAATAATCCAGAGCAGCATTCAGCCACATGGATATAGGAAAAAATTCTGTTCTTATTCCAATTGATATTCAGAAAGGCTTCATGGAGGGCAAATACAGGAACAGGAACAATCCTGATTTCGAAAGGAATGTATCAGAACTTATGAAATACTGGCGTGAATCAGGTGGGCGCATAATTCACGTAAGGCATGATTCCCTCAGTGAGTCATCTCCCCTAAAGGCAGGAAAACCTGGGTTCAATTTCTTCAGGGAAGCTGAGCCCCTGGACTCTGAGACCATTATAACGAAACATGTGCACAGCGCTTTCATAGGCACAGATCTTCTAAAAATGCTGAATTCGATGGAGAAACCGGAACTTTATTTCATGGGTATTACCACAGACCACTGCGTGAGCACCTCGGTTCGTATGGCCTCAGATTATGGCTTCAATACATCACTGGTATATGACGCCTGTGCCACATTTGACAGGAGATCTGCTGACGGTTCTTTAATAGACTCGCAATTAGTTCATGATTCAGCCATTGCATCACTTAAGGGGGAGTTCTGCAAGGTACTTTACACCAGGGACATTATTTCTTAGCTCTGAGAATGGTTAAAAAAAGGATACTTCCTAAATAGTCGCCCATAATTCAAGGAAAGATTTATGCTCAATAAAATCTGTTAACGCGGATTATGGTACACATTCACCAACTATTTAAGGCGTGAATGAATTCTAAACTATATGATAAACGTTGGATTCTTCTATTCTGTAATTCCCGGCAAGGAGGAAGAGTTTGAAACAACATTCAAGGAAGTTGTAAAGTTTCTTAGAACCGGTCATTCTGGAATCAAGGACGCAAAACTCTACAGGGATGTTGATCAACCAGGAGAGTTCATGATTTTCACAGAATGGGACACCGTTGAATCCTTCAAGGACTTTACCACCAGCAGGCCTTTCAAGAATACAACAGAGGCAGGAAAGCAGATTTTAAAGTCCCACCCCCGGCACATAGTGCTCAGGGCAGAGAACATCTGATCCTTAAAACAAGTACTCACCTTATTTTTTCCAGTTCTTCAGGGTTTAGCCATTACATCAAATTGTCTCCCATTGCGGAAAAATTTTTCCCACAGCAGAAAACCGCCGTAGAAAAATAAACTCATAAAATTTAAGGAAAGAGATTAAAATAGGTATTTTAGACAGATTCTGCTAGTTTCCCATTCTGCTTTGTATATATCCTGAAAAACAGGATGGTCATTAACAGAAGAATAACTCCACCCACAATTGTTGAATAGAATATCTGCGTCTGCATGGCTGAATTATTGAGTATGGTGTTGATATTCAGAGTTTTGCCAAGGAGATATGGGTAGTCTGTCAGTGCAAGGAAAAATACTGCCACGGCAAGAAGGCCTTGAAACAGAATTTTGTTGTGTAGATACTTTTTAGCTCCTTTTAAAAAGTTTAATACAGGAATTGCCAGCGTTATAACAAGAGGTATTGCGACAAAAGGCAGTGTTGTGAGGTCCCCCATCTCATAGAATGAAATTCCTGCAATAATTACCCCAACAATTACTGTGATGAAAGTCATTATAGGATCGACGAAAAGGTCATAGAATATCGAAGCAAGGCCGAAAAGGATGATAGCAGAGCCAATTACGAACCCGTCATTTGGAAGGAATGAAACGAACTTAGTTGCATCAAAGCTCTGGAGGCTATAGTTTATCCCGGCTCCACTGATCATTGACGCATATATCATCAGCACCACTGCACCAAGCACAAATGTTACTACTGCATAGATTTTATAAAGGGATTTCCTGTTCGCAAACCTGTTTTTCCAGACATACTCCGCACTTATGATTGCAGCATTTCTGAGGATGAACACGATCAGGAAGAACAGTATGTAGCTGATGAACGTGTATGCTATAGGCGGAAGTATTGATGGAACAAGTGCTTCCAGATTCACTACATAGAACACGAAAAATGTTCCTGTTATTTCCCATATAGGTATGATGAATGGGATGACCTTTTTCTGGCTCTCCTTGTACCTGAATAATATCGCGGATGCAGCCATTAGTTCCATTGAAAGCATGGCAAAGAACATGGAGAATATGCCAATATTGATGAATACTTCAGGATGGAGAGACATCTTCCTTTTTCACCCCCGCTGAAAGTTCATCTCCAATTTTACTGTGCTGAAGAAGACGATGTGCAAAGTAGAAGGTAAATGGAACCACTATAAGATAGAACAGTATAATGCCTATTCCCAGAGGAATCACACTGGGCGAAGTGTTAGCGGCTGATGAAACTGACATAACATTGTAAATAATCCATGGCTGTCTTCCAACTTCATCAGTGACCCATCCTGAATCATATACAACCTCAATTAGAACTCCGGCAACAACCATCCCTAAAAGGCTGAGGTTGTTCAGGTAATTCCTCTTTATGATCATCCTGTAAAGCAGGTAAAGGCCAAACAGCCCTACAAGTGAACCTCCGCCAACCATTGTATCAAAGGTAAGATGGATGAAGAGTGGAGGCCAGTCTGACTTTGGAAATTGTGACAGGCCTGGTACAACCTGTTTGGAATTGAAGCTGAGGAATGCAAGTATGCTCTGAAGATGTGGTATTGAGATGAAGTAAGCCGGTGCCCCGTTAACCATTATGCCTCCAAGCCTTTCTGCTGCATCCACTGCAGGATGGAGGTTAAGCTCGATTGCAGCATATTTCAAAGGTTGAAGCGATATGAGCGTTCTCGCTGCAGAATCTCCGCTTATGCCTGCCAGAACTATTCCTATGAAGCCTGAAACTATGGTTATCTTCATGGCTTTGGAGTAAAGAATCCTTGCCTGGGTGTCATGATTTTTAATATAGCTGTATGCAAGATATGCCAGGAAGAGGAAAGCACCAGCAGCGAATGTAGCTGTCGTGACATGAGCAACCTCCACAAATCCAGAGGGTGACATGAAAGCAGCAACAGGATTCACTCCTGTAATGTTTCCTGTCTTGAGGTATTCCGATATGTTGAATCCTGACGGTGTATTCATAAAGGCGTTAATCAATGTGATAAAAACTGCTGACATCACAGTTCCTATTGCAACCAACACTGAAAGAAGCCAGTGATGGTATCTGTTCTTGAAGTATTCCCAGTAATAGACATAAAGGACAAGTGCAATAGCTTCAAGGAAGAAGGCAAAGACCTCATAATAGAATGGAAGAATATCCACTTTACCAATCAGGACCATGAAAGATGGCCAGAGTGCGAAAAGTTCTACTGCCAGAACAGTACCACTGGCTGTCCCAACAGCAAAGAAGACCACAAGTGCCTTGGAAAACCTTCTGGCAATGGCTTCATAATACCGGTCCTTTCTCCTTATCCCAAGAAACTCTGCGGTTGAAATAAGTATAGCAAGCGAAATGCTCAGAGTGACTATGAGAATATGGGCTCCAAGAGTATACCCCATTAGAAATCTGTCAAAGCCGACGATTGAAACCATAATTGCTTATCTCAATCAAATATTTACGTTATATGGACTAAAAATCACTCCTATTAACAATTTCCCAAGGAATGTATCAAAGCAGGCAAAGTTGGATCGTAACCCGTTTTGTGCCCAATTTGTAAATCCTTTAAGAGGTAACAAGAAATTATATTGTAATTGTTGGTTCAGGAAACAAATTCAATTCCATCGCATTAAAGCTATCTTTCACCGAACTCGCTCATTATAGCTGCCATTATGAGCACCAGATATCTGTCACAATCCCCATTAAATTCTAGTTTCCATCTGTCACGCATTGAAACTATGGGAGCATGCAATAAAGCAACCTGGGCACCATTGCTGTCAAGAACTTCTAGTGATTTTCTGAACCCACTATATTCAGAAATCAGTATAGGGTTTGAACCTGTATCAGTGATCTCCACCTTCTCCTTTGCTAGGTTCATTAAATAGTGCGCTGCCTTGAATTTCTCCTCTGTCTCATTCCCATTCATTATTGAAAAATCATTCTTTTTATGGAAAAAGTTCAGTGACTTCACCGAATAAATATAATTTCCTGCCAGATCCCCTATTTTGAAATTAAGGAAGCCTTCAACCATCTGTGCTATTCTGTTTAACAATCCTCCACCGGGCTGCTGAGGATTGCCAGGAGATGGGTCGTAATCAATTCTGAGTACCTCATTGTCGTTCTCATCCCTGACAATCTTTGTCCGGTACTTCTCGAAATTTATGGGCACTCCTTCGATGTATGGCTTTATTATTTTTTTATCCATCATGTACAGAATCCTGCTTTCCTTTATGTTTGACTGATCTGCCATTATAATACCAAACAATTAATTTATTTTAATTTTTCTAAAAAAATTTTATCTATTTTACATCCAACCATAGGAATCCTAAAGTTTACTGCATGGCTCAATGACTGATTTCTTTAATATTTACAACAGGAAAATCTCGAAATTGCTTTAATATAATTGCATCAATTGCTTTGCAGAGGACATTATTTCAATACCTGATGAAATCATCTTAATTTTGAGAAAATTAAAATTATGCAATTGGGTAGACTAATATATGAAGATAGATTTATATATATTCGAAATGTTAAGCATATGACATTTGTCAGACAGAGGTCATTATGATAGTCGAGTCTTTGGAACTGGATAACTTCAAGTCCTTCGGTAAGAAGGTTCAGATATTTTTTAGAAAGGGATTTACGGTGATAAGTGGCCCAAATGGAAGCGGGAAGTCCAACATCGGGGACTCATTCCTGTTTGTAATGGGTGAACGGTCAAACAAGACTGTTAGGGCTGACAGGTTGTCAGACCTCATCCACAAAAGTTCTAAAGGGGAAAGGCAGAAAAATTATTGCAGCGTTTCAATAAGAATAGATACTGAGGATAAAAGCGCGGAAGAAAAGGACAGGAAGGTGGAGATTAGAAGGGAAGTGGTATCTGAAAGTGATGGCTACAAATCTAACTATTTCATAAATGGCCGCAAGGTAAGGTATTCAGAGGTTTCCACAATGCTGGATTCTTTCCGGATTTTCCTTGACTCTTACAGTTTTGTTCTCCAGGGTGACATAAATAATATCGTGAAAATGAGTGGAGGCGAGAGGAGGAAATTGCTGGAATCCATAGCCGGCATAGAAAGTTTTGATCTGCAGATTGACAAAGCAAAATACGATATTGAGACTCTTAACTCAAACCTTGGTAAACTGGAGGTTCTGGAGGAGGAACTGAAGGGCAGGAAGATCTCTCTTGAGATTGAGAGGGAGATAGCCCAGAAATATATGGACCTGACAAACAGGCTGAAAAACCTGAAATTCACTGAACTGTCGATTCAACAGGATTTCCTGAGGAGGGAAATAACATCACAGACAGACCAGATCTCATCATTCGAAAATGAGATTCAGCAGCTAAATTTAGAGGTCTCAGAATTACTGGCCCAGCTCAATGATCTGAAAAGCAGGATTGATGTAGAAAAAGAAAATCTCGAGAGAACCGGAAATTCTGAGTTGAAAGAGATAAGGCAAAAAATTCAGGATCTTAAAATCAGTCTTGCCTCCAACCGGATGAAGAGTTCTGATCTGAAGGACAACGGTGCATCAGTAAGATCGGAAATTGAGTCAAATACAAAATATCAAGAGGAATCGTCCAGGAGGTTACAGTGGCTCGAGTCTAACATAAGGGAAAGCGAAGCCATTTTAAAGGAAACATCTGATAAGTTGTCAGAGAAGAACGAAATACTTAAAAAACTGAGAGAGTCCTCAGCAGAGAATTCTAAAGTTCTCATGAGTCTGCAGGAGTCAATCCGCAGACACGACGAAGAACTATCAGTAATGAATTCAGAGCTTGAGTCGCTGCAGGAAAAACAGAAGGAGCTGGCAGTGGAAAGAAGCCGTCTTAACACTGAGATGGCTTCAATTGAAAATCGCATAGGTGAGGTTGAATTCCAGATTAAGGATTACAGGTGGGCAATAAGGGAGATAAATGAAACTGAAACAACAAGTTCAGAAAGTTTTCAGGAGCTTAACCGCAGATACTACTCCCTGAAATCAGAGCTTTCGGCCAAGAGGCAAAGGAAGGATGAGATAGTTAGGGAGCTCTCAAGGCTTAACCATGAATATTCTCAGATCCAGATTTCACTGGGTTCCCGTGGATTCACAGTAAACAGGGCTCTGGCCACAATTCTGGAAGCAAGAAACAGCGGCTCAATACAGGGAATTATAGGGCCTCTAAAGGAGTTAATCTCCTATGACCAGAAGTTCAGGCAGGCAGTTGAGGCAGCAGCAGGCTCAAGGCTAAACTCTGTGGTCGTCAGAGACGATGGGGTTGCCGAAGAATGCCTTAACCTGCTTAAGTCAAGCCGAACCGGAAAGTTGACTTTTCTGCCTATGAACAAGATGCTCCCAGGCAGGCCAAGGGGAAAGGCAATAACTGTGCGTTCTTCCGAGGGATCCCTTGGGTATATATTTGAAAACCTGAAGTACCATGAGGAGTATTCAAACGTAATATGGTACGCATTTCAGGATACTGTGATCGTGGATACCGTCAGATCAGCCCGAAAATATATGGGTGGCATTCGTATGGTCACACTTGATGGGGATATTTTTGAGGCTAGTGGAGCTATATCCGGTGGATTTACGGAAAGAGCTAAGAATAGTGAGGACCTGGAAAACAGGGCAAAGTCTCTCTCAGAATCCATTCAGGCTCTCAATGCTGAACTCTCTTCTCTAGAGGTTGATATTGCAGATATTTCCGCATCATTTGAATCTGTATCTTCTGATTTGCAGTCAAGATCGCAGGATCAGGGTTCCCACAAAACAAAACTTAACATGCTCAACGAGAATCTTGAGAAGGCAACAGTGCAGCTTGACGAGCTGAGGCCACAGGAGGAAGCAAAGAAGAGGGAGATTACAGATCTTGATGTAAGGTTTAACTCTATTTCAGCTAGCATAGAGGAGATTAAGAAAATGATATCTTCTGAGAATGAAGCGAAGGAAAAAGATTTCACTGAGTTCAGAAGAATTTCTCCATCCTATGCTTCCCAGGACGAGGACCTGAACTCGGAGATAGAATCCCTTTCATCCAAGAAAAGTGAATACGCCCTGGAAATATCCAAACTCCGTTCAGAAATGGAGTTCATACAGAAGAATGTCCAGAATGTCATATCAAAAAACAGAACACTTGAGGACGACCTGAACTCAAAACGTTCCCAGATATCATCACTTGAGGCTCAGGAGAAAACATTATCTTCTGATCTTGAAAAACTTCTCGCGCTTGAAACTCAGATCGATGAACGAACCAGAGAGACAGTTGAAAGAATAAGAAGCATGGAGCGTGAAGAAAGTTCCATCAATGATAGCATCGAATCCACAAGAGCTATGATTTCAACAAAGAAGGAGATGATGATAACCCTTCAGGGAAAAAGAGAGAATTCACAGAACAGGTTAAGGGATATTGAAGGGGAGATCAGTATATCGGAAGGCACCAGGATCGAATCCGTGAAAACGGTATCCGAAGCAAGGTCATTGATGACAGCAACCATGAACGATATAGAATCCCTGGGACCTGTGAACCAGAAGGCTATAGAGGAGTTCGATAAAGTATCCAGGGATCTCGATTCAATAAGAGGGGAAATTGAACAGCTCTCCTCGGAAAAGAAACAGCTTGTGGATCTCACTGAAAGGCTTACCGAACAGAAGAAATCCGCATTCATGGATATGTTCCATGGTATAAACAATTCAATGAGAGCAATATATGAACAGCTCTCTGGAGGTGGGGATGCTTTCCTGGAGCTCAGTGATCCAGAAAATCCTCTGGAGTCTGAAGTCACTATAAGGGCCAGGCCGAAGGGGTCGAACTTTACAAAACTTGAAGCACTGAGTGGAGGAGAGAAAAGCCTCACCGCTCTTTCATTTATCCTTGCGGTTCAGAGAATCAATCCCTCTCCATTCTATTATCTGGATGAGGTGGACATGTTTCTTGACGGAGCAAATGCAGAGAGGGTTGGTAAGCTTTTCAAGGCAAACTCAGGGACTTCACAAATATTCTCTGTTTCTTTGAGGAAATCAATGCTGAAGTACGCAGATAATGTGGTAGCTGTGGTTAATGTCGATGGTGAAAATTCCAATGTATACGAGAAGAGTTTCCATGAGGGGTTAGATCAGGAGAGAGGTGATGAAGACGAACAGGGAAGAGATTCTGCATAGCCTCATAGTTCAGGGAAACATGCTGGAAAGCGATACGGAGAATTATATCACCATACTCGAATCCTCAAAAACAGAGATACACTTCGATGATCCGCTGGAGGAGCTCATAGCAGGGGTTTTCAACATGTGCCTCAATGGAACACTTGATCCCTGGTCTGTGGACATCGGTGCCTTCAGCAGGATCTTTTCAAATTTTATAGACCGAAATTTCAGGGATTTCTATGTTGCAGGATACCTTATCCAGAGTGCCTGGAGGATACTTTCACTGAAGTCTGATGAAGCCGTTCTAAGAAGATTCAGGAGTGAAGAGGAGGAAAACGCAGAGGAAATTGAATTCGAAGATGGAGTTAACATCAAGTCCCGGGAAGATCCCCTGGAGCTGAAAGAGCCAGTCATACACAGTGAAAGGAGGAAAGTTTTCCTCGTCGAGCTTTTGGATGTGATGAAGGATGCCTATGAATATTCTGGGAAAAAACGGCATGAAAGGAGATTTGAAGTTGAACATCCAACCGGAGATATAGATTCCATATTTGAGAAGCTTCACCCGGAAGAGCCTGAAAAGGAGGCCAGGGACATTCTGGATGTGATCAAAAGCATTAATTCTGAGCCAATCAACATAGACAGTATTCCAACAAACCTGGGAGTTACAGGGCAATCACTGCTTGTTTACTGTATGTTTCTTGCCCGGGATAGAGAGATCGATATAGAACAGGAATATCCGTTCGGCCCAATCACTCTGAGGGTTAACAGTGAGTTGAAAAAATGACCTCAATGAATGAACATTCTGAAAATGCAACAAGAATTATCCCAGCATCTGAGATTTCCCAGTATGAGTTCTGCAACGTTGCCTGGGAGATGGATAGGGCCGGTGTTCCACATTCAACACAATCTTCAGTGAGGATGAGAAGGGGCATAACAAAACATCAGAAGAAAGAGAGGCAATTCCGGTATGCCAGGGCACTTTCCATAAGCATGGTCATTCTAATGGCTATATTAATAATAACAACTGTACTGATGCTTGCGGGATTGGTTTGAACGGGCAATTGCTGCCGGTAATTTTTGTCACTCTAATTCTTGTCCTGTATCTTATTTATCACTTTCTGAGAAAAGCCAACCCTGAACCTGGATCCAGGAGGATATACAGCGATCTATCATCGAGCGGTAAAATTATTGTCAGTAACAGATACAGAATTTCTGGCAAGCCCGATATGATTATGCGTAAAGGCAGATATCTGGTTCCATTCGAATACAAGAGCACAGACGCTGATAGGCCAAGAAGTGGCCATCTGCTTCAGATGGCAGCATACTTCCTGATTCTTGAGGAGAATTTCCCGGAATTGAGAGTGGATCACGGGGTTCTGGAATACAGACGAAAGAAATTCAGGATTGAAAACTCCAGAGAGTTAAGAGACCAACTTCTGAAAACTGTCCACAAAATGAGGGGAAGCAATCTGAATGGGAAAAGAAATCACAATAACCCTGGGAAATGCTTCAGGTGCTCATTCAAGGATTCCTGTTTGCAAAATTTAATTACAGCAAAACGATAGAGCGGAGAAATGTTCCCTGTCAATATTCTTTCCAGAAACATGGCCGAGGTTGTCACAGTGGAAGAGGCGGAGAAACTTGATCCAGAGTCATCCACTGCCTATATTGGTTTTGAGCCCTCCGGGCTTCCCCATATCGCCACCGGGATACTCTGGACCATGAAAGTGAAGGAACTGGCTGAGGCTGGCATCAGGGTAACAGTTTTGCTGGCTGATCTGCATTCACAGATAAACGACAAACTTGGGGGCGATCTTCAAAGGATACGGGAAAGCGGTAGAATGATAGAGCGATGCATGAAGGCATATGGCCTCCCATCCGATGTTGAATTCAAATGGGCGACCGACCTTGTAAACAATATGGATTACTGGACAACACTCATAAAGGTTGCAAAGAGTTCAACCCTTTCCCGGCTAAAGCGTTCACTTCCAATTATGGGAAGGACAGAGGAGGATGCAGAGGGTGACTTCAGCAAATTCATATACCCCCTGATGCAGGTGACAGACATAGTATACAGCGGCTTCGACATAGCACTTGGAGGCATGGACCAGAGGCATGCCCATATGCTGCAGAGGGATATAGCTGAACGAATGGGAGTGAAGAAGGTAGTCTCGGTACATGGGAATCTTCTGGAAAGCCTGAAAGGCACAGGTAGGATGGACCCATTTAAGAAAATGTCCAAGAGTGATGCCGATTCGGCCATATTCATGACGGACAGTGAAACAGAAGTGGTAAGGAAAATATCCTCGGCTTTCTGCCCTGTAAAAGAGACATCCGGGAATCCTGTGGTTGACATACTCAAATACATAATTCTCCCATACTCAGAAGATGGAATAGAAATAGTCCGCCCCCCTTCCAAAGGAGGTGCAATAAGCTTCACAGATTTCGCTGAATTCAGCAGAGTTTATGAAAAAGGCGAGATTCATCCCCTTGATCTTAAGAAGGCAGTTGCATCCGGATTGAACAATTTGATGGAAAAAGGGAGGAGAGCACTGGCAGCGGATCTTTCTCCAATGTGATAATGTCCTCCTGCATACAGAATCTATTTCAGTTTTTCCAGCACTATTTTTCCATCCTCAAGGTAGTAGCCAAGTATCTCAGATGGCTGAATTCTCAATTCATCTATGACTTTCTTTGGAATTGTAATCCTAAGGGATTTGCTTTTCTTTGAAACATGTGATACGTCAATGAGAGTTCTCATAATAATATGCTAACATAAATTCCATATATAAGTATGACACTTGCTAGCAATAAAATCCTCAGAAAAACCTGTCCAGGCTTTTCTGAGCACCCTTGGAATACAGTTTGGACAGGGTATCCACGTATGGAGAAACACGCTCTGGTGAGAAATTATGTCTGTCACAGAGTATCTTAATGATCGATTCCCTGTCCGGAGGCCTTAACTGGATATCTCCCCATTCCTCATGCGGTGGGTTCAGGAAGATGTCCTCAACCTCATCAAGGCTTTCTATAGTTGCACTTTTCATTTCAAGAATCTGCTGAAGAGTGTTACCCTTTCGAACAAGATTGAGGCCAGTTTTTGCTCCCACTCTATGCACCCCTCTATTGAAATCAGTGCCTGTAAGCATGCCAATCCAGATTAGCTGTCTCCTGTTGATTGAAAGGTTTGAAAGGTTTTCCTCCAGATCGATATATTCGGGCCTCACGTTGACATAGAAGTTTCTGCCCGGGACCTTTCTTCTTCCCGAGAATGTCATATTTCGGAAGACTCTTCTGGCACCGAAAAGCAGGCAGTCATAATCCTGAGAAATCACGCCGTCAACTGCCCCCTGCGCATTCATGTAGGATGCCTGTGCCTCTCCTTCTGACTTTGCCTGAACCACAGGAATGCCCATAGCCTCCAGGAGTTCCCTGCACTCATCTATCATTGGCCGTGTGAGATAATTGATTCTTCCGGACAGGGAACGTATTCGCTCCTCATCTCCAGCCTCCTCTGCCTTCTTCAGCTCCATAATATTTTTCTCCCTCATCATCCTCCTTTCATCAAGTGTGTTTCCCTTCAGGCTTGAAGGCTTGCCATCAAGCACATAAACCAGTCTCAGGCCTGCGGAGATGAGGCTGACAGATCTGTAGAAGAGGCCTGAAAGGTGTGATGTAACGTTTCCAGCATTATCCATCAGGGGGGTCCCGTCTGGTTGCCTGATGCTGCTGAGGAACTGGTAAATTATATTGTATGAGTCAACAGCCATTGTCATTCCGGAATGGTCCTCAATCCGTGTCTCATGTTTGATGAGTATATCAGAAATATCTACTCCCATCAGGGCACCTCACAAGAAATTCCATATTCCATGAGCCTGAAAATCGCACTTTTGCCCTCGGCGATGGATCTGTGTTTTACAACACTGATCTTCCTCCCTCCACCTGCTGTTTTCTCAACCCTGAATATTGCCTTCATGAGATGATCCATGAGGAACCCGCCGAAGGGATGAAGGTTGCCGGAATCAGGATCCTGGTATATCTGGTTCGTAAGCAGCACAGGAATTGAGTTCCTGACAGCTATGCCGGTCAGAAGGTTAAGCTGGCGTTGAAATGCAGAACTCCTGCTCTGGTAATCCTGAAAATTCTCAAGCCTGAAGAATTCTGTGAATGAATCAATGACGACAACACCCACACCCCCGGGCTTTTCCGTGAGTTTGGAGGCCTTGATTATTGAAACCTCCTGGTCATCAAGAGATGAGACCCTGTAAAGAAGAAGGTTATCCATATTATCTGTTCTGCTGGAATTCAGCTGAAGAAACCTTTCTGTGGAGAAACCTTCCGAATCCAGGAAGATTACCTTTTTGCCAGAACTTAGTGCGGAGATGGTGAACAGCATGGCCAGATTGCTCTTCCCTGCACCGCCTTCTCCGAATATTTCAGTAATAACACCAGACTCAATCCCTCCGCCCATAACCGTATCTATGCAAGCCACGCCTGAACTCAATTTAGGCTGAAGGCTGGTGGGATCAAGTTTTTCCATGATCCCTTATTGGTTGTGGATATTTATTTTTCCTTCGAGCAGAAGCTCACTGGGAATTCCATCCAAGTATAGTTTCAGCTACGGGCTTCAGATCTCCTGGTGGAAGTACGCATGTGGCGCTAATTCCATTCATTCTATCTTCAGCTGCTATATATATTGAATTAGCTGATAAAAAGAACATCCTGGAGTCTTCTGGTGAATCACCAATACTGACAGTTGAATCCGGTTTTATTCCATTCTTCTTCTGTATATCTCTAAGAACGATATCTTTTGAATTTGGTTCAACCATTATGATGCCATTTTCGGTGAGTTTTCCGTCTTCAGCAGTAACAATGTCGTTGGCCCTGACAATGCCAATGCCCGATTCTGAACTTATCCTTTCCGCCAGAGGCATCAAACCCCCTGAAATTATGGCGCAGGTTATCCCAGCATCTTTCAAAGCCCGGACAGATGAATTAATGTTTTTGACCGTCTTTATTCCAGAAAGTATATTCTTCAGATCCGTGGTGGTCATATCCGGCTTTACTGATAGCCATCTTCTCACATCTCTAGCAAGGAATTCACTGTAGGTTATCTCAGATTTCCTGTAGAGATCCAGGTTGTCTGAGTTGTCAACGCCCAGATGCCTGTGGACGAATTCCCAGCTGGATCTCTCCAAAGTGAGAACACCGTCCATATCAAATGCCACCAGCCTGACATGCATTTAAATTACCTCAGTAAGGTGTTGAAGCCGTGGCTACTCGTCCATCTTTTCCACAAATAAGGCATTTACCTTTGTTCTCATTCTCCTTCTGCATGCCAAGAACAGTTTTTCCTGTTTCACCCTCAATCCTGTCAGAACATTCCTTTGAGCCACACCAGTAGAATCTGAACATTGTCTCGCCTTTTTTCATTATTTCCAGGGAATTCCCGTCTTCTATGCTTCTTTCAAAATGCTCGAATGCCCGGCGGCGCAGTTCCTCTTTCAATGAGGCAAGTGCCCTTGAAGCCTCTGAAGGGAGGTCATCAATGCGGCACTTTATCCTGTCCCCACCAGTTCTCAGCCTCATGGTGATTTTATTATCCCTTACCTCTCTTCCGCCAATTTCTATCCTTAATGGCACACCTTTCATTTCCCACTCATTGAATTTGAAACCTGGTGTGTAATTGTCCCTGTTGTCTATGTGGACTCTGAAACCCTCAGCGGAGAGGATCTGGCTTACCCTGCTGCAGTATGAGTCAGTGTCAGCGCCCTCTGAAGGAATTGGGATTATGACGATCTGAACGGGAGCAATGGATGGCGGGAATATCAGTCCAGTATCATCCCCATGAATTCCGATGACAGCTGCAAGGAGGCGCTCGCTGAGTCCGAAAGTTGTCTGTGAGACATAGGAGTGTGTGCCATCCTCCTTAAGGTATTCAATGCCGTAATTTCTCGAAAAGTTCTCACCATACTGATGAATTGTGCCTATCTGAAGGCTTCTTCCTCCGGGCATTGCTGTGTCAAATGCAAGTGTGTACATTGCTCCGGGGAACTTGTCCCAGTCTGGTCTCTGATCAACAACAAATGGAAGACACAGTTCGCTGCTTATTTGGTCCCATATCTGCCTGTATTCAACCATCTGTTTCTCAGCAGAATCATAATCAGTGTGGGCAGTATGTGCCTCGAAGAAGTGAATTTCCCGTATTCTGATGAATGTCCTTGTATGTTTTGTCTCATATCTGTATACACTGACGATCTGGTAAATCTTCAGTGGCAGATCAGTATGAGCTCTTACCCAGAGCTGAAACATGCCATACATGGCCGCCTCACTGGTTGGCCTGAGGGCCATTTCCACTTCCAGGGGTTCTCTGCCCCCACGGGTTACCCAGTAGACCTCGTTTTCAAAGCCCTTGACATGCTCAAATTCGATACTTAACTGGTCCCTGGTAATAAGTACAGGGAACTGCACCTCCTGAAAGCCCGAGATATCCACATTATCCCTTATAATGCGGTCTATTCCTTTCATAACCTTAAGCCCATATGGGAGCCATACATTCATCCCTTTTATGGGGTACCGCTTATCGCTAAGCCCGCTCAGATCTATGATTTCATTGTACCAGGAGCTGAAGTCACTCTTCTTGTTCTCCATTCACAGCCATAACTCCGTTTTTTTAATTAATCTTTCACTATAGCTTGTTTTACAAATTCAGGCATGGGAAAGGAAAATGGGAAAACATTCCACTGAAATATAAATGAAAAGGATATGAACAGGCTTATGAAAAGTCAGGACTGACTTAATTGTGAAATTAAAATCACGAAGCAATTATAAACAAATCCTCATTATGTACTCTATGAATCAGTTAGAAACTACGGATGACAGTGAATTCATCATTGAGTTGGCAAAGAGGATAATTCCAGTTCAGGCGATATCTCCAGAGTCAGGAGGTGAAGGTGAAGGCAAGAGAGCTGATGTCCTGATGGAGATACTCTCCGAGATGGGCATCAGGAATGTCAACAGGTACGAAACAAAGGATTCACATAACGTTGCCAGGCCAAGCCTTGTAGTGAAGGAGGGAAACCAGGACAGGACATTCTGGATTATTGCCCACATTGATACAGTACCAGTTGGAAACCGTTCTCTCTGGACTTTTGATCCATTTCAGCCTACAGTAAAGGGGGATCGCATTTATGGCCGTGGCACATCTGATAATGGGCAGGCAGTTTTCCTGTCACTGCTACTTCTCAAAAAGCTTAGAAAAACTGACCTGAAGTACAATCTCGGCATAGTTTTCGTTGCCGATGAGGAAGTCGGTAGCAAGTACGGAATAGATTTTCTTCTCGACAAAGGGCTCTTCTCCAAGAATGATCTTGTTCTCGTTCCTGATGCTGGCACCAGCGATGGAACAGAAATCGAAGTGGCAGAGAAGAGTATATTATGGCTAAAGTTCAAAGTATCAGGCAAGCAGTATCATGCCAGCCAGCCCTTCATGGCCATAAACGCAAACAGAGAGTCAATGAAGTTCTTCCTTATGCTTGATCAGGCCCTGCATGAGAGGTTTTCGGAAGAGAATCCAATTTTTACCCCTCCGTATTCAACATTCGAACCCACCAAAAGGGAGAAGAATGTGGACAACGTCAATACGATCCCAGGAACGGAGATACAGTATTACGACTGCAGAATTCTTCCAAAGTATGATCTTGACATTGTGACAGATTTTATAGATTCGAAGATAAGAGAGTTCCACAAAACTTCAAAAGCAAGGATCAGTTACGAATTCTTCCAGCGAGAACAGGCCCCTCTTCCCACACATGAGAGTTCTGACATTGTAAGGATACTTAAGGATGCAATCCGTGAGATAAAAGGGAAGGAGGCAAAGGCCATTGGAATAGGTGGGGGGACCTGCGCAGCCTTCTTCAGAAGACGAGGCATAGAGGCTGCTGTCTGGTGCACAACAGAACCGGAGGTTGCCCATCAGGCCGATGAATATGTGCTGATACCTCACATAATCGGAGACGCAAAGATCATAGAGAAAATAATTTACGGATAATATCAGGGATTCTCATCGGACGACGCCAGGTCTCTAATTCTGCCGACGCCGTCTATCTCATCTATTATCTGCGCTACCGTCTCCGGGACATCCAACTTCCAGTCCTTTCCATGAAGCATTTTGTCCCTTATCCTCGTTCCTGACCAGGATTCCCTATTGATCAGTTTCATGGAATTCACTGAATATCCCTTCTCATAGAACAACCTCTTTACCAGTGGGTTATTTGTAAAGACCCGGTTGAACCTTGGAGTGAGTGACTCCACATGTGCTACCCACAGTGGATTGGAATTCACATCTTCAATAGGGACAAGATAGAACTGATATATCCCCTGGGATTCAAGTGTGCTTGAGATCATTATATGCCTTTCCCCTGCTGTGAATGGGTCCTTCAGGGTGTGGGAGTACTGGGCACTGCCAATCCCTATGATTATGGATTCTGTCTCTTTCAAAATCTCCCTGATTATGGCGAGATGGCCATTATGGAAAGGCTGAAACCTGCCCACTATAAATGCCCTGTTGTTATTCAACACTGATCCTCTCTTCAGGTTCTATCCTGATTTTTACTGGCTCACCATCAACATCCCACTCCTTTCCACCATCTGCTTCTCCCCTCTTTAGGGAAAGGGCAAGTGATTCAGCGGAGATCCAGGCAAGTTTTGGCTCTATCTTCTCCCAGGTGGAACTGTCGCAGTTCACTTCTACCCTTATGTTGTCGTCATACTGGAGGTCCATCTCTTTCCTCATCACCTGTATCCTTCTGAGAATCTCTCTGGAGAAACCCTCTATTTCAAGGTCCCTATCCATATCCAGGCTCATGAAAACGGTGATTCCGAGGCGGCTGTCAGTCGACATGGAGTAGTTTCCCTCAACCTCCTCCGAGATCTCAAAGAACTCTGGGGGCACGGTTTCACCTTTCACCACCAAGGATTCACCATTGATTATATGTGATATATCTTCATCCGAGGCTGATTTGATGTAATCCGCAACTTCCGAGGTCTTTCTTTTGAGGACGGGTGCAGCCTTATTAAGAATAAGCCTGGCTGAAAGGTGCACCGGCCTTTTCTCCTTACTGATTACTTTCACATTTCTTGTGTTAAGTTCGTCCGCGATGCTTTCCATCGCAGCTTCTGGAAGATCTTGGGGCCCAGAAATCAGTATCTCCTTAACAGGCTGCCTTCCCTTAATGTTATTCTCCTGCCTCATTTTTCTGACGTTCTCAAGTATGGCATAACCATACTCAGCGGCCTTTTCTATTTCCGGGTTGATCATTGATCTGTCCGCTTCAGGGAAAAGTTCGAGGTGAACACTCTTTTTACCCGGATTGAGTTTTGTGAATATGTAATCAGAGAAAAACGGAGCCATTGGAGCAAGCATGAAGCATACAGTGTTCAAGGCAAAATAAAGGGAATTGTAAGCCTGTACCTTGCTTTCTCCCTGTGTAATATCCCAGAACCTCTTTCTTGAAAGGCGAAGATAGAAGTTGGAAAGATTATCCACAAGCTCCTGTGTTATTCTCAATGCAAAATGCATTTCATAATTATCCATCCTTTCCCTGTATTCAGACAGCGAGGAGTTAACCTTGGAAACTATCCACTGGTCAAGGAAATTCAAAGGCCTCAGTTCAGAAACTCCAGGGACATAGCCGTCCAGATTGGCATTTGACTCAAAGAAGGAATAGACATTTGCTAGAGTCAGCAATACTTTCCGGTTCAGCTCGTTTATCAGTTTTTTATTTATAGATTTTGACCTCCACGGAATCCCTGTGAGGAAAAACATTCGTATGGGGTCCGGGCCAAACTCGGAGATGAAATCCAGTGCATAGATCGAATTCCCCTTACTTTTGCTCATTTTCCTTCCATTTTCGTCCAGTATGTGATCTATGGAAAGGACACTGTCATATGCGTTTTTGCCAAACAGAAGGCTTCCTATTACATGGAGAGTGTAGAACCATCCACGAGTCTGGTCGATGGCCTCTGTGATGAAGCTTATCGGGAGATCCCTTTCCTGATGGAAGCTGGAATTAATTGGGTAGCCCATTGCTGCATAAGATGCACTGCCAGAATCAAACCATGTATCAATGACATAAGGCTCGCGCACCATCTCCTTCCCGCACTCTTCGCATGGAAATACGGTCCTGTCAATAAAGGGCCTGTGAAGGTCCTCTGGAACATTTGCCCCTAACTCCTGAAGTTCTTTTCTCGATCCTATGATCTTCATATGGTTGTTCTCACATATCCAGACTGGAAGGGGGGTTCCCCAGAATCTGTTCCTGCTTAAGGCCCAGTCCTTGGCCTCCGCCACAAAGTTACCAAACCTACCGTCTCTCAGATGTTCTGGCATCCAGTTTATTTTCTGATTATTCTCTATGAGGAGATTTCGTTTCAGTGATACCTTTATGAACCAGGCCTTCAGTGGGTAGTAAAGGAGGGGGGTCCCACATCTGTAACAGAAAGGGTACGTGTGGACAAATTTCTCAGATTTAAAAATCAGACCTTTTTCTTTTAGTATTTTTAATATAGGGACATCGGCATCCTTGAAAAATAGGCCATTAAACGGGAGCCTCTGATCTTCAAATTTTCCTGATTGATTAATGGGATTCACGGGGTCAACATTCATCTGCTTTCCCATTTCAAAGTCGTCAGCACCAAAAGCGGGAGATGTGTGGACAATGCCTGTACCCTCATCAAGAGTGACGTGTTCCCCTGTTACCACAACAAGGCATTTCTCAGGCAGCTTTAGGAAATCCATCAACTGATCGTACTTTTTCCCCTTGAGATCTGTTCCGTTAAATTTCTTAAGCAATTCATAATCTTTTCCAAACAGGCCCTCTAACCTGGTAGAAGCAATGTAGAATTCCTCTTCTCCATGCCGAATCAGCGAATACTCTGCCTTTGGATTTACAGTAAGGAACTGATTCGATGGAAGAGTCCATGGTGTTGTTGTCCATGCAAGGAAGTATCTGTTTGTTGTGCCACTTTCTCTGAATTTAACAAAAACAGAGGGGTCCTTTGCATCATCGTACCCCTGTGACAGCTCATGTGTGCTCAGGGATGTTTCACACCTTGGGCAGTATGGGACTATTTTGTAATCCTTGATGAGCAACCCCCTGTCGAAAAGCTGCTTAAGGGCCCACCATTCACTTTCCATATACTCATTTCTGAGAGTAATGTAATCCTTCTCATGATTTATCCAGAATCCGAGTTTCCTGTCTGCTTCCATCCATTCATCTATGTATGAAAATATGCTCTTCCTGCAGTATTCATTAAACCTGTCAATGCCAAAATCTTCTATTTCTTTTTTAGTCTTAAAGCCAAAATGTTTCTCTGCCTCTATCTCAACGGGCAATCCATGGCAATCCCAGCCACCTGATCTTCTCTCTATTTTGTGGCCAGTCATATACTTGTAACGGAGAACAGTATCCTTGAATGTCCTTGTCATAGCGTGGCCAACATGCGGCCTTCCATTGGCTGTAGGCGGGCCTTCAAGAAAGGTAAATTTCTTATCTCCCAGGCTTGAGTTCAGAGATTCCTGAATAATTCCGGCAGTGTTCCAATATTCTAGAATCTCTTTGGCAACATCAACCGGTCCTTTCCTGGTATCTACAGACTCAAAATTTCTGCTGGGCATCAATCGTGGATTATGAAAGGATTAATTTATATTATGGTCAGAAGATGGGTGCCGTAACATCTATACCCTTTATCTTAATTTTAGCCTCTATTTCAGGGAATCTGTTGAACTTCTTAACATATTTCCTGAGGAGCTTGTTCTCCTTCCTCTCCAGCCAAGTGAGGTAATAACCGTAAAGATCTCTGTTATATTTTCTCAGTTCTCTTATTCCCAATCGTTCAGATTCCAGAACCCTTATCCTGTCCAGAAGTTTCATTTCCTCTGCAGATAACATTTTTCCTCAAACTTATTAAATATAATCTTATAGATATTCATTCCTGTGCCTGTGAAAAATGAGCAAATGGTTGAAAAAGCGGGCTCCGGATACAAACAATATTGCATAGCGCAATATAATGATTGAAATCAGAATGTAATCATATCTGTTGTTTTTTAGATTTGAAACGGACTCATATGTACAAGGAAGAAATTTTTCAATTGTATATTATATAGATAACATTTAAATATTAATTTAATAATTATTACCTATGTTAAAGAAAAATCTCTCCAGATTAAAGGAGGAATTTTCTGAAGAACGAGAACGAATAAAAAAGATAATAGAGGATAATCTTTTTGAGCGGACCGAAAAAGATAAAAAGCAAATATAAAAAAGAATGAATGCTTTTTTAAAGCTCACACTTCTAAACCCTGGACGCAAGCAAATTTTTCGAAAAGTGTTCCCAACCTTTACCTGATATCCCTATCCATTGTTGCCCATCATACAGAAGGTTTTCACCCTCCCATGTTTCCCCTATGAATGAGATATCTATACCCTCGCTATCCGCTGTCTCTGAGAGTTTTTCATAATTTTCGCTGTCCACGGTAAAAAGCAATTCATAATCACCTCCAAAATTTGTGGCTATCTCCAGAGGTGATAGGCCGCTGATAAGGGAAGCCTTGTCGGCATGCCTGTCAATATTTATTTCGTCATGTACAATTTTGAAACCTATGCCATAATCCTCCTTCATCTGGGAAATGCATGAGTAGAGCCCATCAGACATGTCCATCATAAATCTTGCTCCTGCCTTACTCAGTATGGATGCCTCATGAACACGGGCCTGAATTCCCAGGAGCATCCTTATTCCTTCCTCTTTGGAATATCCGCTTTTGTGAAATATGTAACCGGAAGCGGCCTTGCCCAATGTATTTGTATGGCCAATTATCTGTCTTGGCTTTATCTGGGACCGGAACCTCGTCAGTTCTTTTTTCTGTTTTCCAAGGATAGTGCCGCCTATGACAAATCCCTGTCCTTCCTTTGTATCTCCCCCAAATATATCGGCACCGTTCTTTTTCAGCTCCTCAGTTATTCCCCGATGCACAGCACCAAGGAATGAATCCTCAGTATCTCCACCCACAACATATGATACCGTCATACCTTCCGGGATACCGGCCATTGCTGCTATATCACTCAAGTTGACATTGGCAGCAAAACGGCCAATAAGCTCCGGATACTGCATAGTTGGAATGTGGGATTCCCTGGAAATAATATCAGATGAAATCAGAATGTATTCTTCCCCGTTGTCCATTGCATAACAGTCATCAGGTTTCCATGGCCTGTTCTGGCTCAGAGTCTGTCTTATTATTTTCCTTTCACCCAGTTCATTAAGCTTCACATTCTGTTATCCGTACCGCTCTTAAAAACTTTGTAAAATAAGGCAGGAATCAAATTTGGATGTGCATAATTCCTCAGCAGTTTAGTCATAAATTCGTCAATTGTAATTTTTTTTAACTGCCATATCAAGAATGTTTATTATTCCATTGAAAATTCTGTTAAGAATAGAATATATTTGAGCGTGTTCAAAGATGTTGGAAAATGGTGAAAGAAAGGATGATATTTATCATATATTCAAGTCACTCATCGAACCCAGGGAGTATAAAGGAAAGCCAATACCACTAAACAGATTCAGCATAGGCTCTCTTTCATTTGATGTGGAAAAGGAGATTCAGCGAAAACTTGGGCTTGTAGAGGAGACCACAAAGGATCGGCTCAATATGTTCCGCGGCACTGCACTTCACACCTATATCCAGGATATGGTCAAAACCTATGGATTTGAGGCTGAGAAGAGGTTGTATCTGACAATCCCGTTCCAGTGGGATTACATGGGATTCTCTGATATCACTCTTGTTGGTGTCATTGATCTGCTTCATCGTGGGCGAAAGGAAATGGTTGAGCTTAAGAGTTCAACCTCATCGGACAAAATCGAGGACTATCACAAAATGCAGCTTGCTTCATACATGAAGATGTACAGCGAAAAATATGGCGAGAGATTCCATGGGACCGTGGTTAAGTTTGGCGGCTCGGATGTCACTGCAGAGGAAGTTGGCTGGGACCAGGTTGAAGGATACTGGTCTGAAATAATAAAGAGGAGTATTTACTGTGCAAAGAAGCTGGACAAAATAATGTCGGAAAAGGACTCTCCAGTTGAAGGAGGAAAGGACGGCCTCTATTCATTTTAATTTAAGAATGTCCCGGCCGATATTCTCTTAGTCATCTTCACAATATCCGGTTGAAACAGATTCCTGTCCTCAAGTTCCAGGAACTTCTCGTATCCTGTAAGATTCAAAGATGAAATATAATCCTCAAGTTTTGAGAAATCCTGCTCAAGTGAGCATGAATATATGAGGTTAAGAAGCTCCGGGTCAGGTTTCTCATTATGCACTCCTCGTTCCTTATTCCCTCCCGTCGGGTATGATACCACCTGTGCCCCTTCTTTTGAAGCCTTGAGAAGAATCGTTGCTAGGCCGTAAAGGGAAGGGAGCCTGTACATGCCAATTTTCCAAAGATGTTCAACCATTGTGTTTTTCTGTATGTTCATGGGGTTGACTGAGATGTCTGTCCCCAGGCCCTTTACTTTTCTGATTGAGTCTATCATGTCCTCTATTGCCCTTTTCTCGGAG
Organism: Thermoplasmatales archaeon UBA447; assembly: GCA_002503205.1. Lineage (GTDB taxonomy): Archaea > Thermoplasmatota > Thermoplasmata > Thermoplasmatales > Thermoplasmataceae > UBA447. Next base: position 88,546 of record DARE01000053.1, read on the forward strand.
AGGAATGGTGGTTTGAAGAGCAGATAGGTTCTCAGCTCCAAATCGAGGTTTTTTATTTCTTGGGCTGCCTTCACATATTTTTCAAAGTTGCTTCCTTTGTTAATTGAATTTTTTATTATTTCGTCATTAGCGCTTTCCAGACCAATAGCTATTCTTATCCTGGGGCCATATTTCCCAAGGCCCGAGATATTTTTGTCCGTGATGTATTCAGTTCGTGATTCTATGAGCAAAGAGGATACCCTCTCAGATATTCTGGAAAGAAAATAGTCCCTTGCTTCCAGAGGGAATTCTAAAGGGTCCAGAAAACTTCCTGATGTAAAAACCTTGAGTATATGAGTGTCACCAAGTGAATCAAGTACACTATCAACCTGCTTTTTCAGGTCTTGAATGGTAACATTTCGGGCTACATCGTTGAAATATCCACACATCGAACATGAGGAAAAGTTATACCATGAACATCCGCCTGTTCTGAATATCACCACCATAGTCTTGTCTGGTTTACCCTCAAGGCGATCCATCTCTTTCCACATCGATACAGGGGTGGACGGATCCTTGGCTGCAACTTTCTCAGGCATCAGAGATCTAATTCTGTCTGAATATTCTCTATTGATTGACAAATATATTCCTTCAAACGTATTTCATTTACCTATAAGAAATTGTGACAGTGGCACTTTATGTAAAAAAGTGTCTTAATAGTGATAACAATATTTATGAAAGAAAATCACTCACCCTATTATATGCTATCCTCTAGACTAGCAAGTATATCAGAATCAAAAACAGTTTCATCCAGCAATAAGGCAGCCAAAATGAAAGCACAGGGGATCAAAGTTTTCAATTTTGGGATAGGTGAGCCGGACTTCACAACTCCTGAACACATTATTAAGGCAGGGTTTGACGCTGCTATTAAGGGTAAGACACATTATACTCCTTCCGCAGGAATACCCGAGCTCAGGGAAGCTATAGCGCGAAAAATGAAGAAGATAAATTCCGTTGATTGCGGCCCTGAAAATGTTCTTGTCACACCTACGAAATTCTCCATTAATCTGGCGTTTCTTTCAATTTTAAATGAAGGTGACCAGGTGCTAATCCCGGAGCCATATTTTCTGTCCTATCCTGAAATAGTAAAATTAACTGGAGGCAGGCCCCTCCCTGTCAGGACGGATAATGACTATGACTTTGACTTTGATCTGATGAGAAAAAAAGTCTCTGGAAAAACCAGAGCAATAATACTTAGCAACCCTTGCAACCCAACTGGGAAGGTATATTCCAGGAAGCAGATGAAAATGCTCGAGGATTTTGTTCTAGAAAATAACCTGTATCTGATAAGCGATGAGATCTACGAGGATCTGATATTCGATGGATCTATGTATTCTCCAGCTTCCAATTCTGAATTGGCTGATAAGGTTGTTACAATAGGCGGATTTTCCAAGAGTTATGCAATGACTGGATGGAGGATTGGTTATATGGTGGGGCCTGAGCCTCTTATACGTGCTTCAAATAAGCTTCAGCAGCAAACAATCACATGTGTCTCATCTATCGCGCAGTATGCAGCACTTGCGGCAATAGAAGACAGGGAAGCGCCTGAAAAGTTCAGAAAAGTCTTTCTTGAACGCAGGAACCTTGTTGATTCCTTAATTTCCAGATCTGAAACCCTGACTATGAGAAAAGTGGAAGGGGCATTCTACGCTTTTGTCAAATACAACAAAGATATTCCAAGTGAAGAATACTGCAACCGTCTCCTTGATGAAAAAAAGGTTCTTGTCACTCCGGGCTCCGCATTCGGGGACCAGGGAGAGGGACATTTCAGGCTTTCCTTTGCTACAGATAATGATACAATTAAAAACGGCATTGAACTGATAGATCAGTTCAACAGGGAATTATAATTTAATTTTTCTGGTTTTTTACATTAAGGTAAGATTCCTGGAAAGTGTTGTTTATTATGTCCATGATATTATTAAGCTGATGAATCTCCTTAAAATAAAATATTGCCGTAACAACATTGTTGGCCTGGTTTAGAGTTTTGAAAAACGTTTCTAATCTCTTTAGGCCGTATTTTTCACCATTTTCCATAAGGTATTGCTCTGCCAGCTTCTTAACAGACTCAACCCTCACGTCATTTGGGAGTGTAATATCTATTGAAAACTTCAGAAATTCTCCATCTTCGATGCTTTTGAAAATTGTCGATCCAAGAAGAGCCGAATTTGGCATTTTAGTGACCTGGCCATTCTGGTCCCTGATGTCAGTAAAGAGGATATTCACGTCAGTTATTTCGCCTACTATATAACTGGGAAAAAGCCATGAATATACGTACACTTTATCCTTTGGCCTTAGGGCGCCAGCAGCCGATACCATTAATCCGGATAGGAGAGAAGAAGTTACATTCTGTACAGCGAAGCCAAGGACAACACCACCTATTGCACCTCCTACAAGAGCTCCCTCTATGTTGACTCCGCTCAGTGCAAGAGCAGCAAATATGGCAATGGCATATATTATTATCCGGAGCAGTACAAGTATTCCCCTTAGATTTTTTCTGCTTCCTGATTTTGAAGAATAGTACTCAATGGAGTGAGAAATTATTCTGATGATCAGGTGGGCAACAAGAATCGATATAACTATGGCAAATGCATCATATATGTATCCAGTGTAATTAGAAATCTCAGGAAAATAGCCAGATATTTTTGGCAGGAATTCGTGAAGAAGTACCAGTATTATACCTGATATAACTATTGTTAGAATGCCTTTTCCCAACTCCCCCCTTACTGAAGTCATGTCCTCTTGTAATATTCATGGCAATTAAAAAAATTGCCCTAATTTTTTGATTTCAGGATCAGTAGAAGAAGGAACAGGAAAAAAAGGGATGAGCTCACAATGTCAAATAGGACAGAATAAGAGTAAATATAATTTGAGGAGAAATATCTGGAAATCAGCGTCGTGTCGAAACTGTATACACCCGTAGGGAATACAACTGCCCAGAGGCTGGGATGGTACCTTATCCTCCTAACGTGATATATTTTTAGAATTGAGATAGCAGTCACAGGTATAAGCATCGCTGTGGCCAGGAACCAAAGCCAGAGATATAATTCAGTTACCAGCGAGAACAGAAATAAAAATGGTTCTGGAATGATTTTAGTGAGAGAGTAGAACGCAAGTGAGATTAGAGCAGGAAGACCCATTGAAATCCATAGGGTACCATCTATGTTCCCGATACTATATTTTCCCTGCAGCAGCTTTGAAATATTTAGAGCCACAAATGCGAAATAGAACAATATGGATAGCAAAACTCCAAAAAATGCAATATACAATACAAACCATCCAGTAGGCGTTGTAACGTTACTAATTCCTGTCATGAATGCTATAGAGCTAGAAGCTATGGCAACACTCACATTTAACTGTGAAAAATGTGCACTGTCTATTGCGAAGTTCTTATGGATAACTTCATGGAAAGTGAACACAAGTGCCGAGGCAATTGAAATTAAAAAAATAAGTATAGATGCATACGAGAAAAGGAAATATTGGGACAGGATAAGAGTCCTAGTTATGACAACCGCTATCCCGGAGATCAAGGTATATCTGTTGAACTTCCAATGATAATCGTTATTTTTCCAGACGATATCCTTAGTGAACCAGAAAGAAGGTATTCCGATTATTATGAGTAATAGAATTGAAACAACGTAGAGCACTAAAGAAAGGTCATAAAAGTGATGGTGAAACGCTGAAATTGATAGTATTCCAGAAGCCATGATAGAGGAAAAACCACCCAGTGATATATTTCGGAGAATACGGTTCAAATAGCCATACAACTTATCTCGATATCACTCCAAATCAATTATATTTTATTTAATTCGTTCACCTATACACTGTTGCCTTGCGGGGCTCAAAGTAAACACTTTCAATGCCATATCGCAGTATTTATTATTGTCATATACACATTAATATGGAAAGAGGCATTCAACTTATCATGCAAGATGCAATAGAATCGATAAACGTGGAAGAATTGCTGGGCCTTCTGGATAGGCCTGATGTTGTGATAGTGGATGTTCTTGGGAATTTATCATATATCCAGTACCACATAAAGAATTCAATTTCCATTCCATTTGATATCCTCGAAAAAGGAGGTTGGGAAAAGATTCCAAAAAGCAAAACAGTAATTACATATTGCCATAGCTCAACCTGCAACGCTTCAAAACGGGCAGCAGAAATATTTCTGAGAAATGGATTCAAAGTGAAAGCCTACGAAGGAGGAATATCGGAATGGAGAGCCAAGGGGCTACCTGCTGAAGGTACCACTCTTTCAAGCGAAGCCAGATGAAACTATCCCTGCAAATGTGTCCTGTTTTCGCAAGTATTTTTAGATTCCTAGGGCTACCTTGAATAACTGCCCGAGTGGGGTAATCTGGATATCCTGCAGGCCTGCGGAGCCTTAGATTCGGGTTCGAATCCCGGCTCGGGCGTTGATATAAAATTCCACATCCCCACCTCTGAAAGCGTCCATTTTTCGGTTTCCCTTTATATACTCCCATATCGATTTCTGGGATATATTAATGTTTGAATAAATATATTTGCCATTATGCCATGACCCACTGCTCTCCTCAGACCATTTTCTGGAACAAATTATGCTCTAAAATTTGGGCGCCCTCTGTGAATAAGCTTCACCAATTCTTCAATCTGCTGGCAGATGTCATCTTTATCATTGAAATCCCTCAGCATTATTTCTTTGCTGTCCAGGAGCAAATTCAGCATTGTCGAATGTACGTTTCCTACCTTATTGAAGTAGTATACATCGCTTTCCTGCCTCACCATGCGGCTGTCTTTCATTCTCAAAATTTGGCATAGTTCAAGGTATTCTCCTCCGCGAGTCTCTTCTTTGAGCCTCATAACATTGTAGAATGCGCATATTTCAACTAAGAAGTTGAAAAGACCCGTTAGACCAGTAATGGGGGCCTTTTCCATGTGTATTCTCGTTTGAGAGGGAAGTCGATCAAGCTCAGTAATGTATTTACTCACATATTTAGACACAGTCTCTTCTAAGCCGCCGTCAAGTTTTACAGTGTCTATCATTTCTGCTTCAACCTCTCCCGCCTGGGTTCTCGAGGGAAAAATATACAGTGTTACATTGTTGGCCCCATCCTCTTCTGTCAGAACTTCTCTTCCGTCTTCAACCCTAAAAAGAGTCATCGTCTCCATTATTATAAAATAATGGCCAAGTTCCACAAATCTACTGGTTAGATAATCCCTGAGCGAGTAGAGTAATCGCTTGGTTTCGCTATCATAGCTCCCAAGAATTAAGACAAACATTTAAAACCACTAGGCAATGATTTGTTGGTCATCAATCGATAAAAACGAAATTTTGCCTTCTCTGTCAATCCTGACACGATACTTGTGCGATTTTTCGGAGTAAGAAATAGTATATCTGCCCGATATTTCATACTCATTATTCGTTTCTTTCAGATATTCCATAGTCACGTTGTCTCTAATTGTATATTCTCCGGTTGCCTGATAGATGGCAGTCGCAATATGTGCCTTTATCCTCCAGAGATCATCCACCGCCACTGGCATTTATTTCACCTGGTTAAGAATTTCCTGTGCCTGGCTCTTGTCCCTAATAGTGTACAGATCTCCGTACTTGGATATTAACCCCAATTCGATTAGGGCCTTAAGGTGAAAGCTCACAGTATTGGGATTTACTCTTATGTTAAACCGGGTCTCAACTGTATCCACAATCTGAGACCATGTCATTTCCGTGCTCTCAAATATTTTCTTAAGGATGAAAGACCTTTTCTCGTTCTTAAGGACCTTTGCCGCAATTAATATCTCTCTCTCTCCCATAATATCATAATGTACACGGAGTTAATTAAGTTAACTCATATTAACTTAAATAAGAGGAAAATGTTCGGAAACGGGAAGGCTTACTTATTTCGTGGACGGCCCCGTTTCCTTGTAGAGTTCGCTGATTTCTCCCCGCCTTCGGCTTTACGGACCTTTTCAAGGAATGCCCTCTGTATTTCCCTGACAAATGCCTGACGCTTTTCCTCATAATTGGCTGCCAGATCCGCAGGCGGAAGGTCTAAGTGGATGGTTTTTAATGGCTCGTAAACAGTCCTCCTGGCCTGATTGAGTATGCCTACCCGGGGATATTTGAAGATGTATTCCCCGGGCTTAAAGGGGTTCTGCTCAGGCACCTTGACCTTGAAAATTCCCTGTTCTTTGGTAGCCTCCATCAATAGGTTAGCCATATTACGGCTCTGACGATCAATGAAGTCAGCTTGGGGTACGGTTATGAACGTGAGCAGTCACCTATACCTGAAGGACTGACTGACAATGGACATAAGCTGATTTCCGATTTCCCGCAATGTCCTGGAGTTCATGAATAGGCCGGCATCGTCAAGAATAACAGCTTGTCCATGCTGTAGGTTCCCATTGACAAGGAGATCTACGAAATCCGCCACTGAAAAGAACACACGGTCCACAGTGAAAGACCCATCGAAAGAGTGGGCCAATTCCAGAGCTGAGTAGGACTTTCCTGAGTCCTGGGGCCATACCACAAGGCACAAGAGATCCTGATTTCTGGAGATCCGCTTCCTGACCCATGGCCTGAGCCATATCGAATACTTACGGCCCTCGGTTGGCGATTCGAAGGGGAGTCTGGGAATGTCTTCATTATTCATATTTCCGTGCCCTCCCCAAATTTCGCCGCTGCAATTTTCTCAAACAACGGGACAAGCCTAAATCCCTCTGGGTCATCCTCCAGGCGGAAATATGCCCCAAAAACATATTGAAGGAGCATTTCCCGTGACTGAACCATGGTATGCAGCGACTCTGCAATCTGTGGGTTCCAGCGGACCCCTGCCACATGTTCCCAGTTGAACCTCAGTTTTATTTCCTTTGTCTGGCCATGAAGTTCGCTGATTCCATAATCAGAGATGCAGATAAATGCCACATCTGGCCTTAAGTCCATTGTGAGCTGCAGGCTCCAGATGGCCATATCCGAACCCAGGAGGACAATTCCCAGCGTTTCCCCGCCGTAGGTTATGCGGCATATCCCGGGGTCCACGAAATCCTGGTCCTCAGTCATCCGGATCGACCCCCTCACTTAGTCCAGGAGCCCGGGATGGGCGGCCTGTCCCTTTTTCCCGGATGGTGACCTGGCTTCCCGAGTAGAGCAGGCCGGCCCTGTCCATGACTGCCAGCAGGACTTCGAATTGCTGCTTTAAGAGCCTTCTCCTTTGGGTTTCCTGAGCTCGAAACTTTCCGGGGTCATCAGGGGGACTGGCAAGGAGCTTCCGTACCTCTGCTTTGAGCAGGGCCATATGGCGGAGGGTTGCCCGATCCCGCTCAAGCAGCGGCATGAGCATGGACTCCAGGCTCTCTATTTTCCCTGCCATGGCGTCCATAGCCCCGTATATCTGGCCGGAAGCAAGGAGCCCTGTAATGGAATGCACCAGTGGCCGGATCACAGCGAGAGCTAATCCGGCGGGCTCATTCTCCATTGTTAGCACCTCCCTTGTTTATTGCCCTGGACCAATAGGTGAAATATCTGGATATGAGCTCATCAGGGATTGCCCTGAAAAAACTCAGGCTAACCGGAAGCCGGGGGTTCAACTCAAGCCAATTCCTAAGCTCGTATGCGTCCTGTGGGAAGCGGCCTTTGAGACCTCTATAAAACATCATCAAATTGTGGAATAGAGCGCCCCTTTTTGTGACCCAATGGACGGAAATTATTTGGGTCTCCTGAAGCGATGCTTTTGTCATTTTTTCTCCCTCCTGACTGCGTGGCAAGGGCACTCACAGAATTTTCTTTCCATTTTTCCTGTGGGTCTGCCGAACCGAAAAACCTCTCTAATTTTGAAGCCGGGGCACTGGGTATGCCGATCGTGAATGCATGGTCCCAATAGATATCTGGGTCTTGAGTCTTCAGGCGGGACGTTCCCCGGGTCCTCTGGAAGAATGGGTTCATCTATGGGATCCCTTTCATCCTCTATTTCCGAATCAGGGGTCGGTTTCCTGATCGGGCGTTTTACTAGTCATTACTATCTCCATTCCATTTGCTGTTGCTTCTATTCCAAAATCTATACGAATTTTATTTTGCCACGACCTTGTATGCTGCATACTTTACAAGCCTATGCTTGTGGGAAATAAACTACCCATCTAGGATTAAGAATGCCCAAAAGGGAATTATTCAATATTTTTCTCAAATATCAACCCAATATCAAAGTCGTCCAGCATATATTTTCTGGCAGTCTCAGGGAGTTTAGAATATATTTCCATACAGGAAAACCCTTCCTTTGTAAATTCAAGGTCTGAAGCCCACCGGGTTATCTGAAATGAATTTTCTATCTCGACAACTTCTGCACCCTTGTCACTTCTAAATATTGTTGCATTATCAATTAGGGAATCGAGCGGTTCTGAAAATTTCCAACCCAGATTTAACAATTTAGGAATTTGATTTAATGATTGAACAGTTTTCATTCCGTCTACTGAAATGCCCCGGAAAAATGCCATTTCGCATACTTTTGAGAATTGAGCCTTCTGAACCATTGATATAGAATTATAATTATCTCTGTGTGTCAGAAGCCTTGCCATTCTGAAGCTTTTTCTCCTTGCAATCTCCATGGCACCATTTGTTAGAGCACTCCCTACATGCATTCTCCTGAATTTCGGTAGCACCCGAATTCCGCTGAGCCATACGGAATCATCATCCATTTCCTCGATTTTCAGGAACCCGGCTGGATCATCATCTACATATGCCATGAGGACAGTACCGACATCAAGGTATGAAGGCCCAATCCTGTTAATGTAATCCATATACCCCGACATCTCTGATATATTGCTAATTTCATTCCAGTTCTCAGACCCTGCTACAGTTATCCTCAATGCCATCAAAAGTTTATGAAACAGTTCTGCATATATTTTATCAGGATGCTATCCATTTGCCAGATTTGCGGGAACCCTGCTGAATATTCCTGTGATTCATGCCATGGCTTTGTGTGCAGATCACATATAGGCCAAAACCACCTGTGCGTTTCCTGCAATGAAAAATTCAAGGGGAGAAATATTGATAAAACAGTAAAGAGAATGTCCTAAATTCTTAGCTTGAAGCTCTTTAACCAGTTTATATCGCTCTGGTAAATCCCTCTAATGTCGTTCAGATTGTAATATATCATTGCTAATCTCTCTAGGCCCATTCCCCAGGCAATAGCTGGCTTATCAAGCCCCAGAGGCTTTAGGACTTCAGGCCTGAAAATACCTGATCCTCCAAGCTCCACTTCCTTACCGTTTATTTCAACAACAACGTCCATGCTTGGCTCTGTATAAGGGTAATATGACGGAATCAGTCGGATCCTGGAGAATCCCAATCTGCTGTAGAACTCCTCCATTAGCCATTTGAGTGTTGAAAGGTTGGCATCTTCAGCATAATATGCCCCCTCGATCTGGTGAAGCTCAGCCAGATGTTTCCAATCCACACTCTCATGCCTGAAAACCCTGTCTATGGAGAATATTGCAGCGGGGGCTTTGCCTATATGATAGAGGTTCCTTATGGTGCTAACAGTAGTATGCGTTCTCAAAAGCAGTTTTTTTGCTTCACTCTCGGACCACCTGTATCCCCACCCTGTGTATCCTCTTATGCCCTTCTCATGAACTTTCTTCAGAATAGGGAGTATCTCTTGGTCCTCAAACTCTGGAGGGGCATCTGATTCAATGTAAAATGTGTCTTGCATATCCCTTGCTGGATGATCCTGAGGTATGAAGAGCGCATCCATATTCCAGCCAGAATACTCAATGAAATGCCCTCTCATTTCAGAAAAGCCCATGTCAAGGAAAATCCTGGCTACCTCTTCCCTAAGGTAGCTTAAAGGATGTAGAAAGCTCCCGGATACGTTTTCTGTTGAAAGATTGAGATCATACTTCCGGAATCTTGCATTTTTCCAAGCTCCACTTGTTATCATTTCTGGAGTAAGCTGCCCTACTGCATCATCAGCGCTTTTCTCAAGGATGAGTCTTCCTCTGCTGTTTATTCTAAGTTTTCTCTTTTGAATCTTCCGCTCAACAATCATATCTCCTCTTTTTTTGAAAACCTCAAGGCAATAACTGCTGGGTGTGTTCCCGTCCATAATGGATCTAAGGCATTGCAATCTTCTCTGCATTTCATCCTCTAACTCTGTCTCCCGGTCAACCTTCAAAATACCTTCAGATGGCCTTAATCCAAGTTTTGCAAGCTGGGTTATCCCGATTTTTACAAGATCAGCGGGCATTGCATTATTGAGTTCGCTAAGTGAAACCTGACCATTTTTTCGAGCATATTTGTATACGAGATCTTCAGGTAGTCCATCTTTCAGGCTCCGCAAACCTTCTTCTCCAAGAGTGTAGATCAGAACTTCAGAGGACTCCGGATCGACAAAGCCTTTTTTAATAACCCAGGAAACTGCACTCCTTATGGACTGTGTACTGTAGCCGGGTACAACTATGGTGTCTTCAGGAATCATTTTGCCTTCTTCATTTTCTGCAAGAAATCTAAGTACTGCAAGTTCCTGAGGACTCAAATCTTCTTCAGTTCCAGGTTCATTCTGATCCATTGACAGCTAAGTATTATTAGGCATATATAAATTGATTCTCAAATTCATTCATGTCCAGATAGTTTTGGGCAAAAATTATGGGCTCAAGGATGGCTAAGATTTGTACCTTAAAGTGTAAGCCAGAATATTTCTTCTTGCAGTGTTAGATCTCAGTGTTAATAAGGCCTTTTTCTAATTTACTTTTACTATATCTTATAAAATGCTATATTCCGAGGGGAGAAGACAAACAGTCATAAATAGGAAATTCTTAGGTACATAAATTAAATGGGATAATTTATATTGATATGTACAATACCCTCAAGTGAAGCATGCCTCATTAGCTGTTGTTATTATTTCATCCATTTTGATAATATCAGCTGTAGGGGCTATAATACCTTATGGTGCTAACCATAGCATCATCTCTTTAAACCACAAGAAAGGAGTTGCATCTCCGGAATCGGTTTCACTTGGAAATGTTTCTCAAACTGGAACAGTTACATTTAATTTCAATGGCCTTCCTTCCAATTCAACAGTATCTGTAGATATAAGTGGATTTACCGCAAACACAAATAGCGGAAAACTGAAGATGGCACTTCCATACGGTAACTATTCTTATGCTGCCGTTAATTCTAAGGGGTATGTTTCTCCTAACTGGACTGGAAACTTTTACCTTCATTCTCCCGATTTTCTAATTCAGGTTAACTTCACAGGAATTCCTTTTCAAAGCTCGGGTTTGGCTCTTAACAATGGATCTATATTCCCTGTTTATTCTTCATCTGATTCAAACAACGCAACTCCTCTTGATTCGGTTTATGATGCTTCAAATGGTCTGACATATACCATTTCATCTTTCCCGCTGGGATTTTATATAACTGGAAATGGCTCTGAGAAGTTCATAAAAACGATTGGGCAGCCGGAGGATATTACACTTATGAAAAATACTGGATATCTGGCTGTGGCAGAGAACTCCTCAGTTTTTCTGTATAGTCCCATAGGTACGGAAATTAATTCAATAAATGTTCCATATCAGACAAACGCCATCATCTATGACAATTTTTCCAACACTCTGTGGCTTGGTACGGATTCTGGGATATATGTGTTAAATGCTACAACACTTTCAACCCTCTATGAGATACCCGGGATAAACATACAGGTACCAGGTCAGTTGGCTCTTGATACTGACAATGGTTCAGTATTTGCACTGAATGTATCTTCAAATTTTTCTCAGAATAGTCTAATTCTGATTTCAGGAGATTACAAAATTCTAAGCGAATACAGCCTCGGTTCATTTGCAGGAGAAGTTGCATTTTATCCTGAATTTAACCGTGTCTATGTTTCAACTGTTTCCCAGGAGCAAAACAACCTCTATTACCTTGATAATGGAACTTTGAAGCCTGTCTATGGATCCAGTGATTCCTATTCCATAGGCTACTTGGGGGACCTGAATTCGGTCTACTTTATCAATCAAGCAGGCAATATTTATCTTGTCAACCCCTTGAACAGTTCTCTCTCTGAGATAATGAAAAGCACTACCATTCCTAATATTCTGATTGACGGAGTTAATGGGACTTACACCATGATTTCTACCCTTAACGGGGTTGTTACCTATACTGGGTTCGGTGGAAAGGTATATAACCTGACTTTCCTTGAAACAGGACTATCTGGGGGAACAGACTGGTCTGTTACGATTGATAACTTTACAGAAAATTCCAGCAGCAGATATGTCACGTTTTATGAAACAGAGGGATCATACACTGCGAATTTTAACACCACAACCTTTTACTCGTATAATGAAAGCTTAGGTGTGAACTTAAGCGGGCCAGTCAATATCAGTGTGACGTTCAAGAAGCTCTATTCAGTGGTTCTTAATTCTATAGGGATGCCATTGAACTCCTATCTGAATATGTCCATTGGTAACATACAGTTCAATACGTCTCTTCATCGTTATACTATCCATCTTGTAAATGGGACATATGAATATTCGGCCAGCACTTCAAAGGGTTTGTTTATAACCCCAAATAATGGAACAATCGTTATAGATGGTCATAACAGAACCATCAACCTTACCTGGTCTAAGTTAACATATTCAGTCTCAATCAATGAATTTGGGCTACCAGCTGGTACTCCATGGTCTGTATACATATCTGGAATCAAATACAGCACTGACAGTTCGGAAATCAGTATTAATCTTTCAAATGGTTCATATGCATTTTCGTTGGGCTATGTTCCAGGCTATTTCGTCTCACACTATTCTTCAGAACTGAATGTTTCAGGAAGTAGTGTTAATGTCCCTCTGAATTTCCAGCAGACTAAATTCAATCTGAGTTTCGAAATATTAAATTACAGCGGAAAGTTTCCATTGATTCTTAAGATAGGTCCAACCAGTATTTACGAAAACACATCGAATTTTTCTGAAATGCTGCCAAACGGCTCTTACAGTTATACTATAGTTTTCCCTGGAAATATATGGAAAAATATCAGCGGGATTGCCAGCATTAGCGATTCCAATTTGAATATTATTCTAAATGCGAAGGAACAGTTCTACTCTCTTTCAGTTCAGGAAACTGGTTTACCTGAGGGTAGCGAATGGGGGTTCAATGTTTCTGGTGTTTCAGTATCTGGTAACTTATCCACACTAAGTGAAATGGTTACAAATGGCACTTACACATTGTATCCAATGGTGATTGGTGGATATGAACCTATAATTCCCGCAGCAATTACAATTGATGGTTCTAATGAAAGTTTAATTGTAAAGTACATTCCTCTGCCCGTTCTATATAACGTTACATTCATTTCAATAGGGTTGCCTCCAGGGCTGGCTCTTCAAATTACGGTGGGTAAAGTTACTCTTACCTCTTCCGGTATATCGCCTGCTGAATTCTCTCTTGCCAATGGTACTTATAATGTAACGGTGAATTATACATTTCCACCGGGTCCACCTTTGACAAAAATGCCATTCAATCGTCATCACATTCCTGCAGATCCAATTCCTTTCGGCATTCAGCACACGTACTCTCAGACATTGCAGTTTTCTGTAAACGGAACAAATGAGTTCGTTTTCCTCCTTTTTGTTCAGGGCCAGATTGTTCTCTCATTTACGGTACCAGTCATCCCCCCTCCAGTTCATCCGGGACCAGGGCCATTTCCTGGCCCCATAGGGCCCAACCCAGCACCTGGAAACGGTCCGATCGTATGGGCAATGGAGAGGTATTAGTTCTATCCATTTCCAGAAATCAGGAAATCCCAGTGTCCTTAGTTGATTGCTTCTGAGAAATTACTTACTATAAACTTCGTTGCCAATAAAACAATCCAATGTCATCTGGCTTGTTTCTGATTTTCAATTTCTCATAGCCCAGAAATGATTAGGAATTCCTTGGCCAGAATGCCCAGAGTTCTCTTAATAATCTTAAAGTGAGTTCTTACTCTACAATAATGGAGCTACTAAGTTCAAGTGATAATTCGAGGAATCCCAATCTTAAAGGGAATTTGTGACAATGAAGAAT
>DARE01000018.1 GCA_002503205.1 Thermoplasmatales archaeon UBA447
TAAAGTGAAGCAATACAGGAAACCATAGAACAGTTATATAATTCCAAACAATTAAGAGGGGAAAGCTGGGATAGCCTAGCCTGGTAAGGCGCAGGTCTGGAAAGCCTGTGCTCTCGTAGCTCGGGAGTTCGAATCTCCCTCCCAGCGTTTTAGAATATCTGTAGAAAAATTGGATCAACGCCCCTATATTCAATATTGCTTATTTCTTGAATTTTCATATAATAAGGATATTAAGGCAATTCTATATTGTGCCTTAAGCGGGGCTTTAGATATGTTCAGCAACCTTAACAGAAATGGGGCTTCCCCATATGTGGCTTTCAACAGGACAGAGTGGAGCAGGCTGAGAAATTCCACTCCAATGACAATATCTGAGGATGAACTGAAAATAATAAGGGGAATCAATGAAAGGGTCTCATCCGTTGAGGTTGAAGAGGTGTATCTGGCCATTTCAAGGCTTCTCAAGCTCTATTTTGATGCTTCGTCCCAGCTCTTCAGGGCTCGCAAGACTTTTCTCAGTGAAGATGTTGACAGGGTCCCCTATGTTATAGGAATTGCAGGGAGCGTTGCTGTTGGAAAAAGCACGACCGGAAGGCTGCTTAAGACACTCCTGTCCCGCTGGCCGGAAAGGCCAAAGGTGGATCTTGTCGCCACGGACGGATTCCTTTATCCGAATTCAGTTCTTGGAGAGAAGGGGCTGATGGAAAGGAAAGGGTTTCCGGAAAGTTATGATCTCCGTTCACTTATAAGGTTCCTCTATGATTTGAAGTCGGGAAAACCAGAAATAAAAATTCCTGTATATTCGCACCTAATCTATGATATTGTCCCAGACAAATTCGAAATAATTGACAAGCCTGATATCCTCATACTGGAGGGCCTCAATGTTCTCCAGACAAGGCACACGCTTCCAAGATCTGTTGTAGCACCGGAACTCCTAGTTTCAGATTTCTTTGACTTCTCCATATATGTGGACGCACTTGAGCAGGACATAAAGCAGTGGTACATTGATCGTTTTCTTATTTTCAGGGAGACAGCATTCAGGGATCCTCAATCTTTCTTCAGGAAGTATGGAGACCTTGGTGTGGAAGACGCAAAAAGAACCGCATCGGAGATATGGGACCGGATTAATGGTGTGAATCTACGAGAGAATATAGAGCCAACAAAATACCATTCTGATCTGATTCTCAGAAAGGGTGCAGATCATTCAGTGACGAATGTTTACATGAGGAGAATTTAGAGGTACTTTATCCCACCGTCCTGCAGTAAAATGACTTCAACACCACGCTTCATCTTCCCATTCTTGAGATCGGGCCCAAGATAACCTCTTAACCCGGATAATAAAGAAAGAGTGTTATCTTTCAGCTTTATTCCATTTTTATCAGCATAATTCATTATCATCTTGCTTGCATCAAGAATGTGTGTTCCAGGCTCAATTGAAAATGTTGAAACCATAAGGGATTCCTTTGCCAGGTTGATTGTATTCACAGCTTTTTCAAGATTTTCCCTGAATCTTCTTTCTGTGATGCTGACATCCTGAACCGTAATACAAAGCTTCGAGGCTATTTCGGAATGAGACATTCCTGCCATTGAAAGGCGCCTTATTTCCAGCTGCCTATCTGTGAACAGTGTGCGCATCATTTCTGTAATTGAACCAAATATGTAAACATTTCCATTTAAATTGATACAAATGTAAACATCTTAAAATATACTACCCTGATTCCCTGATATGAACAGGAAAATCCTGGTTGTCATTGTGGCTGTTGCAGTCATTGCTATAGGAATTGGCATACATCTGGCCACATCCGCAAAGCCAAAGGGTGAGATATCTGTTTTCTCTGCGGATGCTTACCTTCAGGAGAGCAATACACTTCTGAGCGCATTTCGGAACAGTTCCGGGACACAGTATCTTCCAGTCAAATCCGGGGGTTCATTTGATATGGCAAGGGAAATAGGCCAGGGTGAGAGATCTACCAACTTTATCAGTGTCTCACTGTCCTCATACAACCAGAGCTATCTTGGTTCACACTATTCCGGCTGGGCTGTTGCGTTTGCCTCTGATCATATGGCACTTGCCTACGCACCCCATTCCGTATCAACACCGGCTGAAAACAGCATAGTTTCTGATCTGAAAACAGGATATGCCAGTAACAACACAACCCTCCTTAATGAGGGATACAAATTGCTAACCTCAGGATTGGTAAAGGTAGGAATATCAGATCCCCTTTCCGATCCGGCAGGATACAGAGCCTGGATAAGCCTGGAGATAGCTGGAAAACTCTTTGCCAATAATCAGTCCTATTACATGAACCGGCTGATATCCAACAAAGGAAACAGAACAGCCTCAAGTGCTGCTGAACTTGTCTCCCCGCTGGTAAGTGGAGATATACAGTTCCTTTTCATATACAAGTCTGCTGCAATTGCAAAGGGCCTTGATTATATCAATCTTTCCAGTTATACTGGGCTTGGGAATTCCAGCCTGGCATCATTTTATTCACAATTCTCCCTGAACTATTCTGGAACTGTCTTCACAGGAAAACCCATATATCTTTTCATCTCCGATCCTGCTGGAGAGCCATATTCTGGAATCGCAGAGAATTTCACCAGTTTCGTTATAGGTCACAGCACATTACTTTCAGCCTACGGGCTGAAGCCTCTCACCCATGGCATTCTCTTTAACTCCACAAAGCCTCCCCAGTTCATTTATAATATGATTGGAAATGGAGAACTGACAGAAGGTGGACCTATCTGATTAAAGCTGAAGGATTCAGGAAAGACGGGATAGCGATCTGGTCGGTGATTTCACTTATCCTCATATTGCTCCCAATTTCTCTTGTCCTATATTTTGGATTTGCGGTTTACAGAAGTCCGCAGGGTTATTCACCTGCCGTCTTCCATTCCATTGCACTGACCTTTTTTTCGGCCTCACTTTCTGCTATTCTCGTATTCCTCGTGTTCACTCCTCTTTCCTATGTTCTATCACGGAGTTCCGGCCGCATGGCTGAGGCAATTTCTGATATACCTGCCTCAATTCCCCACCCCATAGTTGGAATTGCATTTCTGATACTTGGAAGCCCAATAACACCTTTCGGAAGGTTCCTGGCAGAACATGGGTTGGGTTTTTACGATTCAATCCTTGGGCTAGTGCTTGTTCTTTCTTTCATATCCGCCCCCATATACATAAGATCAGCCCAGTCCCTTTTTTCCTCTCTTAACAGGGAACACGAAGATTTCGCATCAACGCTTGGGAAAGGGAGATCATCCATACTGTACGGTCTTCTGATTCCCTCCAATGCAAGGGGCCTTTTATCCGCATCTCTGACATCCATGAGCAGGGCAATAAGCGAGTTTGGATCTGTCGCAATACTTGTATTCTATGTCTCCGGAGGGTTCTTCAATGGAACTGAAACTGCCTCAGTCCTGATTTACCAGTATTACGGATATTATGGGCCCGGGCCTGCAATAACTGCCTCTGCCATACTCATAGTCATATCTGTGGCAGTTCTAATAGCAGTGAAGTTCCTGAGCAGAGGAAGAGCCAGAACAGAAAGTGTGATGCATGCATGACAGTTTCCGTCCATATAGAAACAGAGGCAGGGTATTTCAGGCTAAATGCCAGGTTCAGCG
The DNA here is from genome assembly GCA_002503205.1 of Thermoplasmatales archaeon UBA447. Classification (GTDB taxonomy): domain Archaea; phylum Thermoplasmatota; class Thermoplasmata; order Thermoplasmatales; family Thermoplasmataceae; genus UBA447. Next base: position 3,622 of record DARE01000018.1, read on the forward strand.
GACAGGGCATTATAAATGTGATCGGAGAAAACGGCTCCGGAAAGACGTTCCTTATGCGATGCATTGCCGGGCTTGCAAGTTGCAGGAGTTCAAGAGTTCTTGTCAATGGAAGGGACGTTTCTCAGGAACCACCGGACCGGAGATCAATCGTATATGCGTCACAGAATTCCTACTTCATATCCATGACTTCTGACAGGCATATTGTTTATGTGATGGATAGAGCAAAGTATGACAGTACCGCTGTCGAAGATATTGCTGAAGGCCTCCAGATACCCCTCAACAGAAAAATGTCACAGCTAAGCCAGGGCCAGAGGATGCGGGTGACAATAGCCACTGCACTTCTCTCTGGTAGGGAGGTCATACTTCTTGATGAAGTCCTTTCAAACATATCAGCTGGAAAGGATGTGCTGGATTACCTCAGGGATTTCTCAAAGAAGAACCAAGTGGATATAATGATCGTATCCCACGGATATTCCATTCCTGACCCGGACCTCCTGGTGAGAATGGATATGGGAACTGCATATGTGGAAAGCCAGGCACATGAATGATGCCCCAGTTCCTTGAGAAATGAAAAAGCATTAGAACCGAGAACACATGGATGATATCATGAAATTCGCAATTATTGGGCTCGGAAACCATGCCATAAACAGAGTAATGCCTGCCATTGCCTCATCAGGAAACACTATTGGCGCCATTTACAGCAGAAATCATGAGAAGGCATCAAAAGAGTCAGAAAAATACGGTGCAGAACCTTTCACCAACCTTGAAAGCCTTTTCAGGAAAGGCGACTTTGAATCTGTATACATCTCCTCCCCCAATTTCCTTCACTTTGAGCATGCGAAGATGTCCCTTGAAAAGGGAAAAAATGTACTTCTTGAGAAACAGATGACTCTTTCATCAGAAGATGCCGAAAAACTTGTCTATATGGCAAAGGAGAAAAAACTGACCCTTTCTGTTGGATTTCATATGCGTTTCCACCCGGCTGTGCAGGAGCTCCGGGAGATGGTGCAGAACAGTTCCCTTGGCCAGATCACATATGTTTCAGGCATCTGGGGAGGCTTATCCGTGAACCGGGCAAAGGACCCGGACAGGGAATGGTGGGATGACCCATCAAAGGTAGGTGGCGGTTCAGTAATGGGTACCGGTGTCCACGTTATCGATACGGTAAATTTCATCCTTGGAAAACACCCTCAGACAGTTTCCTGCATGAAGAAGCCCGATGATTCCGTTGTGGAAGATACATTTGCCCTCCTTGCAGACTACAATGGGACCATTGCCAGCATTGTTTCCTCCAGATCAATGAAAAATCCCAGAAATGATCTGGTCATATCGGGGACGGGAAATACTGTTGTTGCATCTGGCCTGTTCGGAACAACTGTTGACTGCAAGCTTACAGGTCCTGAAGGAATGCTGATAAAACAGTATTCCAGCCTGAACATGTATCAGGAGGAGATACTCTCGTTCGCCAGGAAGTGTGGAGGAAAGGATGAGATCATAGCATCAGGGGAGGATGGAGCGACAGTAGTGAAAATAGTGAATTCAGCTATGGAATCCCAGAAGAAAGGCAGTATAGTGAACGTAAACTGATATTCTCCAATGATTGTTTTCCGGAGGATCTGATTTCATTTGAAAATCGGAGTGTCTGAGGGGGTGAGTGTTGCTAAGGCTTCATCTCGAGGGCTTATGACCCCTCCTTTGTATCTCATAATACCTTTTGTCCTCACTGGTGTTCTTGTATCCTACAGGAGCGGGGGAGACCCAGATCTGCCTGATATTCTGATTTTCTTTGTTTCGGTTGTCATCATTGCTGCAGCGACCAACCTCTTTGATGATTTCTTTGATGTCAGAAACGGAATTGATGTTCCTGGGGCACCCAACACAAGATACAGGAAACATCCTGTCTTTGACATGTCCATCAGACCTGAAGCACTTCTGAGATATGGCATTCTTCTCTTAGTGATTCTCGGGATAATTCTGCTTCTTTTTTCTATTCTGTTTCAATCTTTGCCCATCCTTCTGATACTGCCCCTTGGGGCAATCATTTCCTACGGATACACCGGAGACCCCTTCAGATTGAAGTACAGAGGCCTGGGGGAGGCTGCTGTGTCCCTCAGCTTCATTGCACTTTCTCTTATTGAGATATTTTCCACCTCAGGAGCGATAGACAGCAGTTACATTCTTCTGATACTGCAGGGAGCCCTATCCTTCCCCACTGTAATTTTCTCCGGAAACATCAGAGATTACAGTTGGGACAGAGATTCTGGCATAAGGACAGTAGCCACTATTCTTGGAACAGCTGGAAGCGTATCGGTTCTGCGTATAATTTGGGCTGTCAGCACTGCTTTCGGTATCCTTTTTTTAATCTCACTCTCCAGGCCCGTTCTGGTGATACTTGCATTACCACAACTTCTCACCATGCTGGCGGCATTCTTCCTCTCCGGAATGAGGGACAAGACTAAGATTGAAACTTTCATTGGAACCTGTGCCTTTACAGGAATTATGATATCACTTGCAGCCCTTATTCTCAT
>DARE01000001.1:0-15613 GCA_002503205.1 Thermoplasmatales archaeon UBA447
CAGCACTGTGAATTGCTGTTGAAATATTATGCTCTGAAATTAAACGGCTCATATCCAAGAACTCATTCGCTTAGAGAACTTATAAGGTTACTGCTTAAGCATAAGAAAGAACTGAGCGATCTGGTCAATAATGAGAATAATGTTCTTAAATTAGCCAGAATCGAGGATGCGTATATAAGTTCAAGATATTATCCAGTAAGGGCATCAGCAGAGGATGTTTTGCCACTCATTAGGTTCGTGGAGGATGTATTCGATGAGTATCTCACAGGATTATGAGTTAACAAGACTGAGTAAGCTTAGAAATTATCAGGAGGTGCTTAAACAGTTAAAGATTCTAGTCAGGGGCATAGATCCGGAGGCTAGAATTATTTTCTTTGGATCAGTCTTAAGGGGGGACTATACTGCAAGTAGTGACATAGACATCATAGTTATACCAAGTGTTATGGCCTTCAAAGATAAAATCACCCTGGCAGTTTGGCGTTCCCTTGACGCTCCAGTGGAATTGCATATAATCACTAAGGAGCAGTTTGAAGAATGGTATCTGCGTTTTATTGACATGTACAAAGAAATTTAGATAATACCATAATTTTTATCTGAGTAGAGAAAGTCTAATTGTATATCTCTTGTTAAATTCCCTCTATTTTTACAGCCTGTTGGAAATCAAAAGTCGGCTGCTTATTGGCAGGTATTAATTTATTTTTTCTTGGTAATAACTGCTATGCGTTTTAGATGCCGAAAACCGATGTGTTCACATATTTTCCCCACTAAAGCCAGAAGCAATATAAACTGGAACTCCTCCCCACCATTCTCTATGCCTAAAAACTAATCAAGCTGAATAATCAATGGCTTTCTAAGAGAAGTTCCATACACACAAGCCTTCAAAAAAGATTGATAGCAGACGCCTTAGTGAATTAGTCAAAGAAGGTAGTTTTAACTAAAAATCAATCTTAAATCGTTTTCAGTTTGGTGATTTAGTGAATTCAATAACACGTTTACTCAGGTATTCTGGAAGCATGAGAAGATACTCTTTGAATTTTTTCCTGTCTATAGACTTCAAAACCTCCTGTTTAACTTCGTCAGTCAAAAATTGATGGTAATAAACCATGTCAATAAGGATCTTCTCAGGATCGGCAACAGGAATGAAGAAATCACCATATTCGACAAGGGAATAACCGAAGAACATACTTCTATCGATCCACCTTATGACGTAATTCCTATCATTAAAGGTTCTTATTCCACTCCTCACCTTTCTCGGAGTTATTATAACAGGATTTGTCTCCTGTTCCCACAGATTTCTGATTGACAATGCATCCTGGAGACCATAATAAAATGGCCTGAAGGCAAAGCCCACATACTCAATTTCATCATAAAAGGAATAATGGCCCCTTGTGAACCTGTATATTCTCCCAGACCTGACAAGATTATTCAGCACAAGTTTGTAATAGCCTTTTGGGCCATTCCGGTAAGCGAAGAAATTTCTGGCTTCGTAAGATGAAAATACCGGCTTCGACGAGAATTGGGAAATGAATTCTTTCATATACTTCATCTTATGTGCCCCTTAATTCCTGCAACCATATTTTCGAACTTTGGTGGAATGCCAGCATATACCAGTGTTTTTAGTACTTGTTCATCCACTGGAGGCTCCAAGTCTGCTATGAATTCCGCAAGGCTTTTGAGGGTAGGATCTAGCAATTCATAGTTTGTTGAAATGTAGTAGATATCATATATATCTCTAATGAAGCGCCGATCAGAGTAAGCAAGTATTTTCTCGTTGATGAATTGGTCTGCAGTCAGGCTTAATATTTCCATATGGCTTCCATCTGCAAGCTCATAAGAAATCTGATTTCCTGTCACTTTGGATACATGGTTGATTTCGACTTTAACAACTGCGCGATTGCTCTCTATGCTATAAGATATTAAATTTCCAGTATCTTTAATTCTTTGAACTGTCAACCCATGAGACTCAACAGATTTCTTAAACTCAGCAAGAATTTCATCAAATGATATGGAATAAAATTCCAGATCTTCTGAAAATCTCTTACCATTGTAACATCTCCAGATTGCTGTGCCACCATGAAAAATCAGATCATCTGTTATTGAATAGAGAACCCCTATAATTCGTCCTGAAGAAAAGCGATCTGGACTTGAGACTGTTTTTTAAGTTGTTTGGCTATTGGTAATTTCGTATTTAGCAATTAACCTTAGATATAGAAATATATATCTTCAGTTAAGTGCCTCTATGAAGACAATATTCCGAAATTCCTTGGAATATTTGCAATTCCCATGAGTTAAAAATAAATTTCAAAGAATTATTGCAGTGATTACCCGTGTAAAAGAAAAATAAGAATTTAATGTTTTAAGCATAAGGAGTAGAATATTACCTCTGGCATAATTTTCCTGAAAATATGTCAAATCAGAGGTGGAAACACAAATTCCTTCATTGCACTTATATATGAATTCAAGCACAATATGACTTATTATCACAGGTCAAGTAACAGTCAACATATTTGATTTGAGAACATCTCACGGTTTTGATGCTAATAACTAAGACCCCAATTTACGTTAGGACTAATCTTGATTAGGTTCATCGGCAGACACCAGAATTGCAGATATTTGAGAAGGAGTGGCCATCACCGGGAGCTAAACTCATTGTACTTTATGGGAGAAGGAGAATAGGAAAAACGACCTTGCTTTCTGAATTTTTTAAGAAAAATAATGGGGTATTCTATATTTCAGATGACATACATTATAAATTGCAGGTTGATGACTTGAGAAAGTATCTTGCAGATTTTTTCCAGGACAGTTTCTTGAGGAAGTTTAAGATAAATGAGTTGGAAGACTTGTTTCAATACTTGCCCAAAATCATCGAACCGAAACAAATATTTTTCATTGTATTGGATGAATTCACCTACCTGATCAAAAAAGATAACAGCATTTTGACCAGATTGCAAAGATTGTGGGATACACTTCTTATAAAAACAAACACTTTTCTGGTTATCTGCGGGTAAAACCTGGGAATTGTGCAGGATGAGGTTCTTTCATATTCATCCCCATTGTATGGGAGACGTAGTCGCGATATGCTATTGAAGGCCTTTTGGGTTTACCAGTGCCAGTAAGTTCCTCAATTTCCCGTTTGAAGAAAAATTACTTCTCTATATGACCATCGGAGGCATACCAGAATACCTTAGAGTGGCATCCGGTTATAGCAATTATTACCAGTTTATCGAGAGGGAATTTGAAGATGCTAATGGCTATTTCTATAGAGAGCCTTATTTTATTCTCTCACAGAAGTTCAGAGAGTACAGCACGTATTTTTCCATAACTAATGCCATATCATTTGGAAAGATCAAACCTTCTGAAATCGCAGGCTTTATTGGAATTGAAAACAAGCGTCTTTATCCATACCTTCAAAATCTCGCTAAATTGATGTTCATTTCACCTTCAATACCTATTGACCACAGGAAGGGGGCAGGGCATTATGAATTAAGAGACCATATGATCAAATTCTGTTTCAATTATGTCTTTCCAAACAGGGAATTCATTGAAAGGGAAAACAGCAAATTGATATTTGATTTTCCAGCTTACTTTGGAAGAATTTTTGAAGATTTCATAAAAAATGATGTATTTGGTTATCTCTATCCATACTATAACATTGGCACATGGTGGCATAAAGATACAGAAATTGATATTGCTGCTATTTCTCAAAATCAGGGCAACATTGTTTTCTGTGAATGCAAATGGAAAGATCATGTTGATCCCGGTAGGATATTCCCGGGTTTGAAGAGGAAAGCGGAGAAATTCCTTCAAGAAAAAAATTATGAAAGGGCCTCGTACCATATTATCGCAAAAAGCTTTAGCGATAAGTTTAAAGACAGTGATTTGACCCTAACCGATCTGTCAGATATAGAGTTAATCTTCAACAACTCTTACGAAAGGGGTTAATTGCTATCCCGTTCATCTTGCGATTTCAGATACTATGTGGTTTCATAAATGTTGTATTGAATTTTACCATACTGTTGAGCAGTGAAATTGTATTCAGTGGTAATTGAATAAATGATTTCGATAGAAAATATTACTTCATGGAACACCTCAAGATATCAGGCCAAAATCATCCCTTACAACGATTCCGTGCTGAAGAGCTTCTTTAATAAACCCTTCATTTTTTCCCTTTCTAATATTGAATTCTTCCGGCGTCAGTAAAATTGCTTCAAATCCGGCTGGAAGATCAATGTTCTTTAGCCTTTGCAAGGGATTCCCAGTGAAATCCCCAATGATCAGAAGATCTACATCACTCCAGAGATTGAAATCGCCTCTTGCATAAGAGCCAATCAAGAGGACAGTGCATTTGTTATTGAGCTGTCTGGCGAATTCGGTGACCCGTTCTATCATTTCTTCGCGTTGCCTTCTGCGTTTTTCAATGATTTCCATCGTTCCTCAACCTCTATCATAACACTTTCAGCGCACATGATAGCATCTTCTGCATCCTCTAAGGTATAGTAATCCTCTGGAAGTCCTTCAGACCAAGCGTCTGTGTATCTAGTAGGTATGTAATATTTATCTATTTTTTTAGCCAGATTTAAGACTTTTTCATTAAATTCAGCATTCTTTAAAAGCTGTGATACAGAGTGCCCATAGGACTCTATTCCCATACCCCTTAATAAAGCCTTGGCCATATATTCAGCAACCTGTTGGGCTTTGAAACATGCCCAATTGTAAAAGCCTGAAGATTTGTCTATCTGAGCGGATCTGAGAGTTGATTTTGCATGAGATTGCCATCTGTTATATTCACTCTCATCTAGATAAACTGGCATGATTATTATTCAAGCCCAGTTTGGTATTTAAAATTTAGTACGCCCTTCGCAGATAATCACAATTATTTTTAATTAGCAGATTAAAAGTGAATAGTCTGTAGCAAAGAATATTCTCTTCTATTCATAAAATGTCTGACTCTGCTTAGGGTCGAAGAATTGTCAAATATATTTAGAAGGGAAAAGATGGAACAATGTACAGCGAAATTTAAGTAGCAAAATATGAATTATTTCAACCAGAAATAAGAATGAAGTCAGAAAAATTAGTACTGCGTTGTGATTGAATTTTTATAAAAAAATTAGAAAGAAAGTATTATTAATCCTCTAGAATTGTATTGGCGTGCAGCTCAATATCAAGCGTTTGCTGACCCTGTTAATAGCAATGTCAATGGTTTCATCAGTTTTTGTGGTGACATTAGATGGTTTGAATCTTGATTATTCGAATAATAATCCAATGTTGCCATTCTCGGTCCCATCAAATGGCCTTATTGGTAATTTCTCAGACGGAAGTAATGCTTTCGATGGGGTTTATGATCCATATAACCAGGAAATTTACATTACAAATAATGCCAATAACAATGTTACTGTTTTGAATGCATTTTCTGGCGTATCAGTTGCAAATATTAGCGTGGGCAGTCATCCAGAGGGGATTACCTATGTTCCTTACAACCACGATATATATGTTAACAATTTTGGCTCTTATAATATAAGCGTAATTAGTTCAATTACAAACAATGTTATATCGACAATAAATGTAACTGGCGAACCAAAATTCAGTTCTTATGATCCAAATACAGAGACTTTATTTGTATCTGGTATACTCTCAGGGGGTGGGTTTCTCAGCTTTGTGAATGTTACTAATAATAATGTTACTTTGTTTAATGGCTTGTTTCCTTCATCGGTTCCATTTGGAATGGCTTTCGACCCTTATACTGGAAATATGTACGTCGCTGATTACGGAAATAATCTGATCTTTGTATTATCTAGCTCACAACAAATTCTTACATACATAAGCGTTGGTCAGAATCCATACGGGTTGGCATTTGACAGCTCAAACAAAATGTTATATGTTACAGACTATGATTCTAATGGTTTTATTTCAGGTTCCCCACAGCAATATAATGTATCTGTTGTAAATACAATGAACAACACCTTAGTAACGAATATACAAATGCAGAAAGCACCTGAAGGCATATTATATGATCCTATGAATGGATTAATTTATGTTTCAAATTACGTTTCAGGAAATGTTTCCGTTATTAGCCCTTTAACAAATACAGTTATACAATTACTAAATGATGAAGTAGGGACTCAGCGTGACCCAAGTACGTCATTATATGACCCTGTTCTTCAGCAGGTTGTCTCTGTAAACGATGTATCAGGTATAGATACAACGAAGAATTTCAACAGCGCCGGAGGATTTGCGGGCCCATATTTGAATCTGCCCCCAGCATATGCTGTTGTTTACAATCCAGAAAATAATTATCTGTATTTATCACCACAGAGTCATGAAAGCATCAACATTTATTCTCTCACGGGAATTCTCATGGACCAGATCGGATTCAATGGGGATATAACCGCCCTTGCCTATGGAAATAACACAATCTTCGCAGCATCAGGGCCGATTAATCAACTATATCTTATTGGTGCCCTTAACAACACTGTTTACAAAACGATAAGTTTCACATCTCCTGCTAATAACAATCCAGATGGATTAGCATATGATAGCCTAAACAACACTCTGTTCATCTCATTTGGCTCAAGCAATGATGTTGGTGTTCTGGATCTTAGCAATTATATAATTATTAAAAACTTGGAAGTTGGAATCAATCCAGCTGCTCTCACATTCAGCAATATAACAGATCAGGTTTATGTAGCACAGAACGATGAAAATATCCACATTATCAATGCTTCATCCTATGCAAATGTATACCCATATTCTGTCAGTGGTTCCAATCCATCACAGGTTGCTTATGATCCCTATACAAACTCCATATACATTGCCAATACTGGAAATGACTCAATGTTTGTCATCAATGTCAGCAAAATAAACCTTCAGTCTGATGACTCCACTCCTTATCAGACAGTCTTTCTTGGGTCCCCACAGCAGGGAATCTCTTTTGATCCTTCAAATGGCCTTCTATATATTGAACAGACCAGTTCACAAAATTTCACAATATTCAACCCGTTGATCAACAAAGCTGTCGGATCAATTAATTCGTCAACCATTACTGGAAATGGTCCTCTGACATACATACCTGCAATTGAATCTTTCATACCAGTTGGGGGCCAGTCGACATTTAACGTTATTTCAACATCAAAATTATTTGCTGTTAGCATGAAAGTCGGAGATCAGATACCAGTAGGGAATGACTGGAACTTGCAGATCCAACCATCGATAGATTCAACTTTTGCGAAAGTAATAACTTCGAAACAGTCCTCAAATGTAACATTTTATACTGCATTGCCTAATGGAACATATGATTTCAATGTATCAACCAGTTTCTCTGGAGTTGATCCATATCATGGATATTTTGTTATTAATGGAACCTCAACTTCCATTTCACTTTATTACTATGTAAACGTCACCTTTAAGGAAAATGGCTTGAATCCGGGTATTGAATGGGCTGTTTCAGCAGGGGGAAGTTCTGCTCAATCTACTTCAAACTCTGATACTTTACAACTTACCCCGGGAACATACAACGCATATATAACAGGAAGCATGGATTATGAACCATATCCATCAAGCCTTATCCTTAATGTTCCAGATCACAGCATAAATCAAACCGTCTATTTCCAATCCCCTGGAAGCAAGGTGTTTGGCTATGTTGACAATACTACGAGCCTCTATAATGGTACAACATACGCCGGGGATTCTTTCATTCCGGTGATGTCATCAGCGTTTGCATTAGGGGGAGCATACGATCCTCAAATCGGCCTTTTATTGGTAGAAGAAAATAGCGGTGGAACGCCGTCCCTTGCACTATACAATACTACTGACTACAGTTTCGTTACCAGCGTACCTGAATTGGTAAACCATAATAACTCCTATGCTCTCTATAATCCGGAAGCTGTTTACTTTGACCCCGCTGATTATATGTTCTATGTAATTGGAAATAACAACGTGGTTGCTTCAGTTTACCCTATCAATGGTACCATAGATCGTGTTGTAAACCTATCCGGACAGTTGCTGCCCACCTTACAGGGTAGTGGAAACCTTGTATTTGCGATGAACACAACAGGAACGATATTTGAAATTAATATAATGAACCAGTCTGTGAAGAGTTTCAATTTGGACCTCAGCATAAATGGCTCTGTTATGATCCCCTATCATGATAGCCTTTTCCTCTTAAACAGCAGTGGAAATGGTTTGATTGAGTTCAATACTTTAAACGGATCTGTGAAGCAATTACCGTTCTCAGAGGGTTTTGATGCAGCACATGTTGTATCTGGCCAGCCAGGAACCTTATACATATCAGGGAAAAGTGGCGGATTCTTAGAAGTCTTTAATGAAAGCACCGGAACCGTGGTGAATTCGATTGAACTGAACAGTCAGCTTGGGGGATTGGTATACTCCGGCAACTTTGTGACTGCTGGCATTTATGATCCTTTCAGTGGACTCATGTACTTCAGCTCCGGTGCCTCAACAAGTGAGTATTCCTTCGGAAATTTCACAGTATACAATCCATCTACAGGTGAAGTCATTTCAAGTTTTCCGGGGCTTAACTCATCATCCTCCATTTACATGGTATATGACAGTTCCAGCCAGAAAATATTTGCTGCAGGTCTCTCAAGTGATACAATGACAGTTATCTCACCACTTGCATACTACAATGTAACGGTGAAAGAAACAGGTCTTCCATCCGGCACTTCATGGACCATCAAGTTGAGTGACGGGAGGACATTTACAACCATTGGAAACTCCATCACTTTTACGGCTGCAAATAACGTTACCTACTCTTATACAGCGAAGAGCACAAACTCCTCTTATGATAGTACTACAGGAACATTCACAACTGATGGCCACTCGATAAGCATAGATGCAAATTTTACCGTCCTGAAATACAGCGTCAGGATAACTGAATCTGGCCTTTCTTCTGGAACCAGGTGGTTCGTTGATGTAAATGGTGTCCAATATAACTCTACTTCCAGTACTATATCCTTATCTCTTCCAAATGGGACCTATTCTTACAGTGTAGATTCGATCTCCGGGTACGCAATCAAGAACCAGACTGGATATATTTCTGTGATCGGAGGTGCAAACATTCAGGTGAAATTCACTCATTCCTCACCTATCTCAAGCACGACGGAGGCAATCATTGCAGGAGTGGTGGTTGTACTGGTGGCAGTCGGTCTAACAGTGGGAATATTGAGGCTTAGAAAAGGAGGGCATCATTAAAATCTCATTTACACATTATATTACGGCGGGATTGAATTATTCATAGAAATTGAAAAAATTTTTGTAATCCCAGAATGCAGCTCCCCCACTAGGAACACATTTCCTTAATTATTCTTAAGATGCTTTGAATCTGTCCTTTGACTTTCAATCCTGTTCTGGAGAATTCTGTGACAAAGAAATTAACCATAACCAACACTTTTAAGAAGGGCTCAGTCTGAGTAAATCAGAAAAATCTGAATCTTTGCGGCATTTAGAAGGATCTAAATTTCAAATAGAGCCAAATTTATGGGCTCCCAGTTTAATTTCAGTGTAATAGAAAAGTGTTAATACATCCACAATCATATGCCGCCGTGAAAAGCTCAATTATTGCCATAATCGTGGTCGCAGTAGTGATTGTGGGCGGAGTTGGATACGTTGCAGCGAAGGATCCTGGAATATTTGCACTTAAATCTGGTTCAAATGCATTACCTGAAACATCCCCGGGTACAAGAATAGTTTCACCAACAGAGGTTAACCAGTCCATGTCAGGCCACTGGATCGAAGTACTGAACATTACCGTGGGTATATCGAATCTCAGTTCTCTGATGTATATAATGGGAGGCATATCTGATTCTTCACATGTTACACAGAATTTATCAGATATTCACGTGAATTATGCACAGGCAGCAGCTTTTGTCTCATCGAACCACAGTGCAATTGCTATGGGTTACGCCTCATTCAGTTCAATTCAGTATGCAAATATCACAAACAGGTCTATTATTGGAAATATTACTAACGAAGATCTTGGTAACATCTCTTTTGGAATCACCGACGGCTCCTTTTATGCCTTTGAATATGCCAGGACAGATTCAAATTATACCGCCGCTTTCTATGATCTGTATTCAAATTACCTAATCATTGGTGTATATCACGGTGCGAAGAACAGAACACTGAATGACTTTACCGGGCTTGCAGCCTACGAGATATCTATCCTTAACTCATACAAGCTCAATTTTTCCGTGACAGAAAACCTGGTTTCAACCGCTTCTGTACAGTCAGACTTTGCAGCATCATATAAAAGCATTTTCAACATGAGTGCTTATTTCATTAATCCGGCTGATGCCTACAAAGCTTTGGGAAATTATTCGGAAATGCTTCAGGGAAGCACATCCTCAGGGATCCTGAATATGACTGATAATGGGAGCTCCATATCGGGTATAGGATTGGAAGCATACCATTCAAATATCACCAACAGCACACTTGCGCTGGGATACCTGAAGGGAACAAATTCATCCTTTGCCTCACAGATTTACAGGAACGTTACAACATCTCTTAACCTGTCCCTTGAATTTGCAGACTCTGGCAGATCCATCATGAACAGAAGCTATGATGGCATGACATTTTTTGTCCTGAATATCTCTCTTGAGAAAGGCACAAATATTACATTCTCAGTTGGGGTAAAAGGTGATTACCTGGTTGCTGCTGCTGTTTTGGGTCCGACAGTGATGGATTCATCTGTAATCAGCCTGATGCAGAATGAGTCATCTATTATTTAACGTAAAGAGGACTAATAAGAACACTGTAATATATTTTTAATATTCCCCTCTTATTTATTATATAATTTGCTTTTAACCCATCATTGAACTCAAGGTATCTCTATGTTACTGTTTATATCTCACGCTTTGTATATGGGCTTAACTGGTTCTCCACATCAACCACACTGCCTTACATTTCAGATTCACTGCATCTTGACCCTTTGGAGGCCGGTTTCATAGGGACAGCTTTCTATCTGGGATTGATTCCATTCCAGATCATAGGTGGATCGCTGGCATCCATATTTGGCGCAAGAAAAACTGCCATTTTCGGACTGATCATAATGGGATTGTTCTCAATTCTCAGCGCCTGTTCATCATCCTTCATACAGATCTCAATATTCAGGTTCATGACAGGATCCGGGGCGGCAATGTTCTCTTCCCCCGCCCTTGCCCTGCTCGAAAGCATTAAGATAAATAATCGGAGAACCTCCATGACTGGGTTATACAACGCATCTTTTGGTGTCGGCTCCGGGATAGGCATATTGCTTGGAATTCTATTTTCTTCGCGCAGTGGATGGGAAAACCTCCTGATAATTGATGGTTCACTTGGAATCGGGCTGGCATTGATAATGTATATAACGTCCATAAAGGTGGCCAATGTACCACAGTTTACAGACAAATTACCTGTAAACGCAAAGAGATTCTTTTCAAGCAGGATTTATTTCATATCTATTTCAGCTGCAATTTCAACTATTGCTGAGGCAGTTATTGGCCAGGAATTTGTCTATTACAGTTCTATTCAATATAGTCTGAAGACAGTTTATGCGGCAATCATAGTTGCAAGTTTTATGCTCACAGGGCTTGCAGGTGGAACCCTTATGATAAGAAATATACACAGATCGTTGCACCAGATAAGGTACTACTCAATCCTAATCCTCGTTGAAATATTTCTGTTTTTTCTTATGCCATTTGCATTTTCATTTGTATCAGCACTGGTTCTCATTTCAATCATGGGCGTTCTAACATCTGCCTGCCTTTCCATTACATATTCACTTGTTATTGAATCAGTTAAAGGCAGCGATCCTTCACTTTATCTTGGATTGAACAATTTTCTGCAGAAGATAATTTCATTCAGTACTCCTGCTTTATTTATATTTATTGGAACCATATACAGTTTCCAGTTATCCTGGTATATTCTGGGCATCACTGGATTTATCCTGTTTCTCATTTATATTGTAAATGGCAGAAATGAGTTTTCATTATCCACGCATTCTGCATAGTATAGATTGGCTCATGCCTTTAATCATGCCCTCATTTTCAACGAAAATAGATAAGGATCAGATCTCGGTTTCCAGAATAAGGGGACCCTTTGAACCATCAAGATTCCATAGACTTGGGAAAAATGAGAATATTGCAGTGAAAACCAGCATCATAATGCCTGCTATCAAAAAGGTGTTTACAATACCATACAGTGTTATGATTAAGGCACCCACTGCTATGGAAACAGGGCCTAACGACGAAAGAAGCCCATCCAGGGCAAAGTACTTTCCCCGCATTTCTTCAGGCACAATGTTATGTGCGGATGTAAGCCAGAGATTTATTGCAATCCCAAAAGAGAATCCCCAGATGAAAAATAGAATTATGGATGGTACTGGCAACCTCAGTATCCCGGTGAGAAGAATGGATGCTCCGGGGATTCCACCATAAAGGATGACATTAATCTTCCCCGTATGCCTTAGAAGATTGACCTTACCTGCAAATATGGATCCACAAACATCACCAAATGAAAAAGCCCCCCAGAATTCCACCGAATACCAAAGGTGAGCTCTTCAGACCCGAATAGACAAAAACCACAAGATACGCCTCTACCATTACTGTAAAGAAATTGAGGAAAGTTGCAGATATTGTCAGAAGGAAAAAACCCTTTTTCCTGTAAAGCCATTGAAATGCCTCCTTCAGTTCACCCGCCATCGACCTTCCCCTTTTTGATGTATTATGTTTTCCTCTCAATAGAGGAAATACACCAATAGCAGCAAACAGAGCAGACAGGGCGTATATTACAGTTCCAGATATAAAGCCAGATACAACGCCAAATACTGCAATCAATGCACCTGCAAGAGCATTGGAAATTGCACCAAGTCCGCTGCTTGATGCCCTGTTTATTCCATTGAAGGACGAAAGTGAAGATTGTTCCACAATTTCAGGTATTGCAGATAAAGAAGCAGATCTCCCGAATTCTCTGCTTGCTCCCCAGAATATTACAAGCAAAAGCACCGGGAGGAGGCGAAAAACAGAAGAGAAACCAAAAAATGTTAGAAAAACAGATACACCGGCACCTACCGCTCCTGCAATGACCAGGATAAGCCCTTTATTGAACCTGTCCACGTAAGCACCTGTGGGGAGGGATATGGCCATTACAGTAATTGTTTCAACTATTGCCACCAGACCAACGTCTGTGGCAGAGTGAGTTGATGTGAACACATACCATGTAAGGCATACCTGTACAATGTTAAATGCAGAGATAAATGAGGAGTACTGCCCAAGAAGGGAAAAATGGCCTTTAATCCCTTTCTGAGTAAGAGCATTCATGGAATCATACCAGCAGATTTCCTTGCCATACTGAATCTAAATTTAAATGTGCGTAAACATTGCCTGTTGACATGCATCTAACACATATTTACTATTATAGCAAACGAATATTGCTTTTCCTTAACTTTTGAAAATGAAAGAGTGAGGAGAGGTCCCCATTAAACCTTTTCAGGCTCAGAAACCTTGTCCGGTGTATGAGGATTGAACCTGCGCATTTTTCCGGTGGCAAGAGATGAGAGAGCCCCGAATATAAGTATAATGAAGCTTACAAGAAGGGCTGAATGAATTCCTACCATGAACTTTGCTGAAACACCTCCCTGAAGTTTATCCACACCAAGGAAAACCTCGAATGCAACATTACGCGGGACTGAAAGGGCCGCTATTGAAATCGCTATTACATAACTCATAAGTGTTCCGATGTTAGAGAGGGTTCTCTGCAAACCAGAAACAGAACCAAGCAGATCACGTGGTGCGGCTGTCATGACGGCGCTACTGTTTGATGGCCAGAAGAATGAGCCGCCTATTCCTGTTGCAAGAGATCCCACAACCACAATATATATTGGAGTTGCAACACCCATGGAATAATAGATGAGAACCCCTATTGCCATTAGAAATATCCCTGTGCTGGCAACATAACCTGGGCTTATCTTATCTGAGAGCCGGCCCATTCTGGGTGACAGGAGGCTTGACACAATGTATCCGGGAACCAGCAGAAGGGCTGAATCCAGTGGTGAATATCCTCGTACACCCTGAAGGTACATTATGAGTATGAAAAGTACTGATAGATAGCCAATCGCCTGCAACGTTGCCGAGAGAAGAGAGTATGAAAGCATTTTCTCCTTGAAAGCCCGCAATATTAGCATGGGTGACTTTACAACCTTCTCAACAACCAGGAATGGTATTATCAGGACAATCCCCGCAACCAGCATTGCAAGATTCAGGGCTGAAACTCCGTTACCTGCAATTTCCACTGCACCATAAGAGATAAGCACAAGAAGCACCAGAAGCAGACCTGTGCCGGAATAGTCCATTTTAACCTTTTCCTCCTGGTTGTCTTTTATATATTTCAGGGCAAGGTAGAAACCTATCAGCCCTATTGGTACGTTTATGTAGAATATGAAACGCCACGTCGTCAGGGATGTTATGATTCCGCCAAGAACAATTCCCAGCGTCCCTCCAATAGTCCATCCCATACTTGTTATTCCAAAAGCCCTCCCTCTCTCCCTTACAGGGAAATAATCTGCCACTATTGCACCACTGTTAGCCTGGATGAGCACTGCTCCGAAACCCTGAAGACCCCTGGCGCCAATCAAGAAATCTACAGAGGTGGCAGCGCCTGAGAGAGCAGAACCTATAATAAAAATAAGGAAACCTAGATTGAAAATCCTCCCTCTTCCATATATGTCACCAAGCCTTCCAAGCTGAGTTGTCAACGCTGCAAGAACAAGAAGATAGATCAGAATGACCCAGATGGTGTCGAGAAATGGCGCCTTTAACTTATCGGTAATTGTTGGGAGCGCCAGTATGACGATCGTTGTATCGACAGCTGACATCAACATTCCAATAAGGACTGCCCATAGTATCATATTTCTTTTTTCAGCCATAATATTACCAACGAGGTCGGTTCACCCCAGCGCCCAGGTTCAGGCGAGAAATACCTCAAATACCTGAACAGAAGCGTACTGGTATTGCTTAATGATATTAATTATTTCTTCATACTATATCAACAAAAAGCAGATTTCGAAGTATATTCATTAACCATGATCAATGAATATGAAGAAAAATTACTCTGGAATCAGACCACACAGTTTTGCTTAAATATATATTCACATTGACATAGCTGAGAGAATGCCTGATAACCATTCCATTACAAAGAAGGAGAGAGACTGCCTGATCGCTGTGGGCAGGCATCTGGAAGACCAGTTTCCAGTCAGACTTTCCGACCTTTCAAGGGAACTTGGAATTAAAAACCCAACCGCACTTAATCTTGTTAAAAGGCTGGAATCAAAGGATATGGTTCTGGACGATAAAGGTATGATCATTCTGACCAAAAATGGATTGGAGAGGTATCAGGAAATACAGGAAATACACCGCATAATAGAGACCTTGATGGTTAAGCATGGCGTGGATTTGAACAGGGCCTGCCAGATAAGCCAGTTTATAGACTATCTTATGGATCATCCTTCCGTTGATACAATTTTTGAAAACCTTGGAAAACCTTCAATATGCCCGCACGGAGAAAGTATAGATCAGTATCACTAATCTTCTTTTATGCCTTGACATTTAGCATCAGGACTGGGCTC
>DARE01000001.1:15755-36919 GCA_002503205.1 Thermoplasmatales archaeon UBA447
GATAGAAACAAGCAAAACTGTGCATGATTTCAGAAACATATATCCAGCAAATTTTTATATTCATTAGTATTCTGCTAATATCATTCCAATAGTAATAAGGTGTACCTAATTGGCAGATACAAACAGTAATTTTCGTTTAAAACGTGCCCAGGTCGGTGTATGGGGTGCAATAGCTGAGGAAATTTCCGCC
Organism: Thermoplasmatales archaeon UBA447; assembly: GCA_002503205.1. Classification (GTDB taxonomy): domain Archaea; phylum Thermoplasmatota; class Thermoplasmata; order Thermoplasmatales; family Thermoplasmataceae; genus UBA447. Next base: position 15,946 of record DARE01000001.1, read on the forward strand.
ATGGCACCTGCCTGTGATACAGTGGCATTCATGACCTCTGCAGCCGCATTCGCATTCTTTCTCACACCTCTGGCATTCCTCATAGCCACTTTGACGATGTTCCTTGAAGTTAACACACTTTATCATCTGTCACGGAGGCATGCAAGTGCAGGTGGATATTATGGCTACATTGGCAGTGCATTCGGGCCTACACCGGCAATAACATCCGGCCTCCTGTATGTTATGTACCAGATATCAAGCACAGCTGCAATACCCGTTTATGTTGGCGGCATCGTATTGCCTGGAGTTCTTGAGCTATTCCTTGGTATATCCCTTCCTGGATGGATCTGGATACCTCTTATACTTGTTTTCATACTTGCACCCATAACCCTTGCAATATTCGGCATCAGGCCCCAGATGAAATATATCAGGATAGCGGCCTTCTTTGAGGTCATATTTCTTGCAGTATTATCCCTGATAATAATACTGGAGGCTAAAGACAACACTCTCGCTGTTTTCAACCCATTTACCAAATCACCTGTGTTTAACAGTGTCGGCGGCCCCCTGAGTGGGCTAGGGCTTGGCATGATATTTGGCCTTACCAGCTTTATTGGGTATGGAGGATCAGCACCTTTAGGTGAGGAAGCAGTGAATAGCAGGGCAATCACTAAAAGCCTTGCTTTTGGGCTGATAATTGTGGGCATAGTACTTACGGAAGTAGCCTATGCACTCACTGTTGGATGGGGCGTTTCCCTAATGAGTACATTTGCATCTGCCAATATTCCCGGAATTCTTGTAGCCACGGCATACACTGGTGCAGCAGGAGGCATAATGCTGTCTCTTGTGGCTTTTAACTCTGCATTTTCAGATTCTGTAGCCATGCAGTCAAACGCAGGGAGAGTATACTTTGCTATGGGGAGGGATGGGGTTCTCCCCGCATATTTTGCGCAGCTGCATGAAAAATATGTAACTCCGCACAAGGCTTTGCTTTTCATCGGGTCGCTTTCTTCTGCTCTTGCCATTGGAGGAACAGCTGCAGTTGCATTTATGATGCATAAGCCTCTGCTTTCCCTCTTCATGCTTTCGTCATCAGATTCATCTGTATCCTCTGTCCTTGGTAATGCATTCAATTTATTGACAACACTTGCCCTATTTGGCCTTATCATTACTCATATTCTTCTCAATACCAGTGTGATGACACTCTTCTATAGGCTGAAGGAGAAACATCATGGGATTTACAACTTCTTGCACATTTCGGAGCATTATGTTTTACCCATTGCTGCTACTGTGATATTTGCATGGGTTCTTTATGAGTCAATTTTCCCACCTGTATTCCCCATAACAGAGGCAGTTCTGGCAGCCATTGGTTATCTGATATTTGCATTGTATTATGCCAGGCGGATCGTGAAGAAGAAGCCTTCAGTTGCAGCAAGGGCCGGCAAATCAGTTAATCTTGTGGAGGAGGAGAAGCTTGAGCAGGTTACCGGTTAGAATGGATCTGGCCTTCTTTGACGGGAAAAAGGGAACACTGAAACTTTTTCCGGATTCACTGGAATTCAAAGGATGGAAAGGTACATCAGCCTCATGGAATGCTGACAAGATCATGGATGTTTCATTTGTCAAGACCGCTACCACTACATCCACCCTTTATGTGAATGGGGATGAAATAACCGTATGCAGGGCCCATCTCTGGGCAGCAGATATTAAAAAAATAATGGGTGAAAAATCTTAGAGTATATGCATTTGCACATTGGAGTACGTTATAATCAATTTAAAAAAAGGAATGCCTGAAATAGTTATTTCATTTCCATTCCTTGTTTGCATTATATCACTCTGCCTTCTGTTTCGAGGCCATCACTGCCTTCCATATTTTTTCAGGTTTGAGTGGCATGTCTATGTGCCTGATTCCCAGCGGAGAGAGAGCATCCATAACAGCATTCACAACAGCTGATGGTGCAGCAATGGTTCCTGCTTCCCCTACGCCCTTCACGCCTATTGGGTTATGCGGAGATGGCGTTTCTGTGAAATAGCTCTCAATAGATGGCATTTCAACTGCAGTTGGCATGGCATAATCCGAGAGTGATGCAGTGAGGAGTGTTCCAGTGCTGTCAAACACGGACTCCTCATACAGTGCCTGTGCTAGACCCTGAGCAATACCCCCATGAATCTGGCCTTCCACAATCATGGGATTTATCTGTTTTCCGCAGTCGTCCACAGCAACATATCTCTTTATCCTAATTTTGTATGTTTCCGGGTCCACTTCAACATAACAGATGTGCGTCCCAAAAGGATATACAAAATTCTCCGGATCAAAGAAACTGGTGTTTTCAAGGCCGGGTTCCATCCCATCCGGCACCTCGTCCCCGCCTGCACCATATGCTGCAAGTGCAACGTCTGCCATTGTGCGGAAGTGATCCATATCTCCTGCCGGATGGAATTTACCACCTTCAAATAAGATGTCTATCTCCGGCACACCGAGAAGATGTGCTGCAATCTTCCTTGCCTTGTCAACTATTTTCCTGCAGGATATGGCAATGGCGCCACCTGCCACCACGGTTGTCCTGCTTCCATAAGTTCCCATTCCAAACGGGATCATGCCGGTATCGCCATGAAAGACCTCCACATCCTCAATGGGTACCTGAAGCTCATCAGCAGCAAGCTGGGCAAACGTAGTCTCTTCTCCCTGGCCATGCGGATTCCCGCCGGTAAATACAGAAACTTTTCCAGTTGGATGTACACGAACTGTGGCGCTTTCCCAGAGTCCAAGCCCAAACCCTGTGGATCTGACCACCTTGGATGGGCCCAGCCCACTTACCTCAATGTAACTGGATATTCCTATCCCCACAAGTTTGCCTTCCTTTCTGAGTTTTTCCTGTTCCTTCCTTAAATCATGGTATCCTATGGCCTGCATTGCCTTATCCAGGGCCTGTACATAGTTTCCGCTGTCGTAAACGAGGCCAGTTGGTACTGCATGAGGAAATTCGGAAGCAGGTATGAAGTTCTTCCTCCTGAGCTCTGCAGGGTCCATCTTAAGCTCCGATGCCAGAATGTCCATCATACGTTCCACAATGAAGGATGCTTCAGGCCTTCCGGCTCCACGGTATGCATCTACCGCCATTGTATTGGTTAAGATTCCATGAACTTCACACCCTATTGCCTTTATCCTGTACTGCCCAGGCAAGATCAGGCCAAATAATATGGTTGGGACTCCAGGGGCGGCAGTGGAAAGAAATGCCCCCATATTTGCGAAGACCTTTGCCCTTATGCCGAGTACTGTCCCATCCCTCCTGGCAGCCATTTCCACATACTGTATATGATCCCTTCCATGTGTTGTGGCAAGGAAATTTTCTCTTCTTGTTTCATTCCATTTCACTGGCCTGCCGTAATGCCCGGTCAGATAACATATCACTGCCTCTGGCCCAAGGCAGGAGATTTTGCTTCCAAACCCTCCTCCAACATCCGGTGCAATGACTCGAAGCCTGTGCTCTGGAATTCCAAGGATAACTGAAAGAAGGAACCTGTGCACATGAGGGTTCTGAGTGGTCATCCATACAGTTGTTATTCCGGTTCCACTGTTGTATTCTGCTATCGCCCCTCTTGTCTCCATTGAAGCTGGCTGCAACCTCTGGTTGACAATCCTCTGCTTTACAACAATATCGGCAGTCCTGAATGTATCCTCAACATTTCCAGTGTCCAGTTTCCACAGAAATGCCCTGTTTCCCGGAACATCCTCGTAAACTAGAGGTGAAGACCGGTCCTCGGCCTTTTCCATGTCAAGAACGGGATCAAGCGGTTCATACTTCACACTCACCATCTCAGCAGCATCCTCGGCAATATATGGAGATTCGGCTATTACCACAGCCACAGGATCACCTGCATACCTGACTTTATCTACCGCAATGGCACTGTATCTTGGAACATGCAGATCCGAACCGGGAATGTTCCATGCTGTTGGTATCTGATTCAGTTTTCCCTCGAGATCCTTGCCTGTAAGAATTCCGATGACACCAGGCAGTTTCAGAGCATTCTTGAAGTCAACTTCAATTATCTTTGCATGAGCGTAGTCACTCCTGACAAAGCTTGCATAAAGCGTCCCGGGAAGTGAAATGTCCTCGGTGTACTGTCCGTGCCCGGTAATCATCCTCTGGTCTTCCCTTCGCTTTATACTTTTTCCTGAATATGCAACACCATGTTCCTCACTCTCAAGTATCTCAACCTGGCCTGGCTTCAATTTGAATCACCCCCTGATGTTTCAGCTGCATACTTCACTGCAGCCACAATATTACTGTATCCGGTGCAACGGCAGAGGTTGCCTGAGATCCCCCATCTTATCTCTTCATCTGAGGGATGAGGATTCTCCTTAAGCAGGAATGCAGTTGACATGATCATTCCAGGTGTGCAGAAACCGCACTGTAAACCGTGCTTTTCTCTGAATGCCTCCTGAATTCTGCTGAGCTTTCCGTCCCTTTCAAGTCCTTCCACAGTTGTGATGGAGGAGCCATCAGCCTGGACTGCAAACATGGTACAGGACTTGACACTGTAGCCATCCATAAGTACAGTGCAGGCACCGCAGTTGGATGTGTCACATCCTATGTGCGTACCGGTTAGGGAGAGTTTGTCCCTGAGAAAATGAGTCAGAAGAGTTCTGGGTTCAACATCCCCTTCAACTTTCTTTCCATTCACCGTAAGAGAGATCCTTAACGTTCTGCTTCCTTCACTCACAGTACACCACCTGCCTCCTTTACAGCCCTTATTAGCGCCCTCTTTGCGCACACATTTACCAGATATCTCTTGAAGTCTGCTGAACCCCTCAATGGATCATCTGTAGGATCGCATTCATGTGACGCTGCCAGTGCTGCTGACTCTATATTCCTCATAGTTAGCACTTTCCCATAGAGTTCTTTCTCAGCCTTTGCAGCTCTGACAGGCGATGCTGATACAGACGTGAGGCCGATCCCTGCATATGTGCAATTTCCCTTCTCGTCAATTGAAATCTGTACCGCTACACCAACTGTTGCAAAATCACCTGCTTTTCTCTCTATCTTCTCATACGCGGATCCAACCATTCCATCGATATCATGGAATTCTATTGCAGTAAGTATCTCCGAAATATCCACTGATGTTGAAAATGGTCCTGTGAAAAAAGAATCCGAATCTATCTCTCTCGAACCATTTGGGCCTTCCACATGAGCCTTGCCCCTCAAAGCAATGAAGCAGGCACCCCAGTCGCCTGAGGGATCAGCATGGCAGAGAGACCCTCCCATTGTGCCCCGGTTGCGAACCTGGGGATCACCTATCCACCTTGAAACTTCTCTAATGAGTGGAAATCTGTCCCCAATTATTCTTGAATTTTCTATCTCATGATCCGTTACCATGGAACCTATGGTTACACTCTTTTCAGTGTTCCCAATCTTCCTGAGTTCATCAATTCTGCCAATATCAATCAATGTTGGTATGGAAACTAGTCTGGATTTCAGCAGAGGGATCAGGCTCATCCCCCCTGCCAGAATCCTGGCATCTCCCTGGGATGTGCCAAGCAATCTTACCGCTTCTTGCAAGGTCTGTGGCCTCTGATAATCGAATGATCCTGGATACATTATGCACCTCATGATCAGATTGGGGTGCTACTATTTCAACATTAGGAATTTCAAAGTATGTCAGAAAATATCATAGGATATCTTCTATACAAGCTTAGTTATAATATCCACTGAACCTTAAGAGTCACCGCAAAGATTTCATAGAATCGATGGTCACCATCCCATGGGTAGATTCATTATTGCTGGGGTTGGACCGGGAATGGGATGCAGCATAGCCAGAGAATTCAAGTCTCATGGCGAAACAATTGCGCTTATTTCCAGATCCGAGTTCGGAAAAAATCTTGCGAAGGAGCTTAATGCGTATTACATGAACGCAGACCTGAAAGTCTTCAGAGACGCGGAAGATACACTTTCACAACTGAAGGAAAAACTTGGGGGAATAGACGGAGTCATACACTGTGCAGGAGGTTTTTTCAGCACCATCGGAATATCTGAACTGTCACCAGAGAAATTTCTGGAGGCACTGAACAACAATGCCCTTACATTTTTCAATGTTGCAAAGGCTGCGTCAAGTCTGATGAATGAAAAGGGGGGTTCCATAACTGCTATTTCCGCTGCAAGGAATGTATACTACTCCTCAAATCCTGGATATGCCGCTGGAAAGGGTGCCATTGTATATATGGTGAGATCACTTGCAAGGAAACTTGCACCATCCAATATAAGGGTAAATGCAGTTGCACCCGGCTTCATAAGAAAGGACGACTGCAATGGCCGTAGATCTGATATGAGGCTTCTATCTGAAGAGAGATATCCTTCTGCTTTCATCGGAAAGATTGTATACGAACTGGCAACCAATCCACTTATCACAGGGCAGAACATTGAAGCTGATGGCGGTGTGAGTTCCATTATTCCGGAAAACTGAAAGTCTCTCCACGTACTTTGAGGAAAAAATCAGGGCATAGTTATTGCCAGAATTTTCGATGCAGTTTTTAAGCCATAGACCTGCCAATGAATGACGGATAAAGGCTATTAACTATGTTACAATCAAAATTTCATGAATAAAAGTTTTGTCCTTGTCACAGGTTCTTCAGGTGGATTTGGTAAAGCGATTTCGACTGAGTTAGCCAGAAAAGGCATGAACGTTATTATACATTACAATAAGGGCGTATCAGAAGCAAAGTCGCTTGAACAGGAAATAAAGAATATTGGGGTTGAAACTGAGATGCTGTCTGCAGATCTGTCACTCCTGGAAGGCCCTGAAAAACTTTCTCAGGAGATTATCAATAGAGGCATGCGACTGTCAGGTATTGTAAACAATGCCGGCACAGGACGACCCGGGAATGCTGCCAATATCAATGATGATGACTGGGATGCTGTTAGCAATGTCAATTTAAGGGCACCAGTGCTTCTTGTTAAGAAGCTGCTTCCAGCTATGGATAAACCGTCATCCGTTGTCAATATAGCTTCGGCAGCAGGGATTAGGGCTGGACTCTCCTCAATAGCCTATGAATCTACCAAAGCCGGCCTAATACATGCCACCAGATCCATGGCCATAACCCTGGCCCCGGATATAAGAGTAAATGCTGTTGCCCCTGGATTCGTGAAGACCAATATAAACAGCCAGCGACTTTCAGATGAGAGAGTCCTAAACGGCATTTTAAACCGGACCCCACTGAAGAAACTTGGAAAAACTGATGATATAGCAAAGCTTGTTTCGTTCCTTCTCTCTAATGATTCTTCATTTATCACAGGGGAGACTATTGTCATAGATGGCGGAATAACACTGGCCTGATTTTACCTGATGATTTCCCACAATATGTAATCATTTTTGAAAAATAACCCAGGCTGGCAAAATCCAGCCCGGATATAATTTATTGCTGACCATTTCCCGGCGGAGTCTGGGCTACCTGTGGAGGTGATTCAGGAAAAGGTTTCCATGTGATAGCCAATATTCCACCGATAAGGCCGAGCAAAAATCCTATAAAGAATCCACCAAAGGCTCCAAACCAGCTGATTATTGAGAAAACAAGAATCAGGATTCCATAAGTAACATGCTGCTCCGGATGGGCGTTGAGAAGAGATGCGAATACTATGATCAAAATTCCGAAAATTATTCCTCCAATTCCCAGAACAGCTCCTACTCCAAAGGCAAAAAATGTAAAAGCTGCACCTATCGCTGATATGACAAGTCCTCCAATCAGCACAAAAATACCCCCTATGAGAGAAAGCACAAAGGCGGCTGTCGGTTTCTGCATTGTTTGATTATTCACAAGAATATAATTATATGATCTATTTAAATATTTGTGAAAAAATGTACTTCACAATCATGAAGTTAATGTTTTTCCATTAAATTGTCAATCTCCAGGCAAATCATGTGTATCATAGTAATGTGAGTTTCCTGTATAACAGGAGTGAAATCCGAATCGGCATTTAGAAGCATGTCCGCAAGCCCTGCCAGTTTTCCGCCTGCCTTTCCTGTCATTGCAACAGTTAACGCACCTTTTTTCTTTGCTTCCAGAATTGCATTCACAACGTTCTGGGAATTTCCGGATGTACTTATTCCAACAATCACATCATTTGAGGTTGCAAGCGAGGATACAGGCCTGGAGAATACATCTGCATAGGTATAGTCATTTCCTATAGCGGTAAGGGACGAAGTATTAGTACTCAGGGCTATTGCAGGCAATGCGCCCCTTTCAATGGTAAAGTGTCCGTCCAGTTCACCAACGAAGTGCTGGGCATCAGCAGCAGATCCGCCATTCCCGAAGGTTATCAGCTTACCTCCCCGTTTGAAGCGGGAAAGCATTTCATTTGCAATGAATCTGATCTTCTCTATGTCGATTGCCTTTCTGGCAGATACCCCCTTTTCAATGTATTCGTCCAGACCTATTTTCATTGGCAAAATATAGCGAAGTCTCTATTTATGATTATCCTTAGCGGATACCTTTTCCCAGTTTTCAATATCCCCTTTGATCGTAACAAACATTGGGTTAGGGAGGGGAATTCTTACATATTTGAGCGATCTGAGCTTAACAGGATCCCTGATTGCAAGCTTACTTCTCAGATGATTCATCTCATATGATAGCTGTCCCTGAGTAACATGGATCCGGAGGCTTGTTTCCACCTTCTCATTAACGACCTTTGACGGATTGAATGAATATCCAAGAGCCAGCGACGCCTTATAAAGATAGAAAATATAGGTATTGATAGCCCCGATCGGGTCAGATGATTCACGGAACCTTATGAGCTGTGGATGATTTCTGTAGCCTACTGTATTTCCCTCAAGTACCTTCCTTGCAAGAAGCGATTCACGCCAGCATGCAGTTATCCCGCGGCTGTCCAGATATGAGAAGTCAAGAGACCAGAGCCGCATGTTTTCCTGATATCAGTTCAATTCAGGTACATTATCTTTTGCCCTTGAAGCCTCCATGTTTATAGGTTTGGAATAACAGATAAAATACCTCCAAGGAATAAGGTGCAGAATCTAAATGATGAGAGGTTTCACTAAGGAACATGTACGGCTTCTATCCTCCCTCTCCGTTCTGGAAGTTTTCAGGATGCTCGGGATATTTCTGGTGCTTCCTGTGTTCACCCTTTACGCGGATAAATTCACGTCATCTGGAATACTTATTGGCCTGGGGCTTGGGGCATATGGAATAACAATGGCCATATTTCAGATTCCAATGGGAAGGCTCTCTGACAGGTTTGGCAGAAAGCCGGTAATTGCGCTTGCCATGATTCCTTTTATAATTGGCAATCTGATCTCATGGCATCCCTTCAATATTTACGGACTCATAATCGGGAGATTCATTGCAGGTGCGGGCGCAATTACATCATCTTCCATGGCCCTTGCACAGGAGAGTGTTCCGGAGGGAAAAAGAACTGCTGCCATGGCATTTCTTGGAATACCAATAGGCCTGGCCTTCATAATCGGTATAATATTAGGGCCGCTAATTGGCCAGTATCTTGGATTTTCAAGCATTTTCCTGATCTCTGCCATAACGGGCATCATAGGGCTCATACCTTTCCTCCTTCTGAAAATTGAATCCCCAGCAAAGAGGATTCAATACATGAGGGGAAAGATCAGCATGGATTCCATTCTAATGGGTACCGTTGGGCTTATAACTTCACTTGTTCTTGTTTCGATATTCTACTTTCTCCCTCTTTATTATGACTCAGTCTTCAGTTCCGGCTATGATATTCTGCTTCTGATTCCCCTGATTATTGGCGGGGTTATCGCCATAGGTTTATCTCCTGTGGCTGAAAGAGGCAGGCGCTTTATTTTCGCTGTACTTTCCGTAATTCTTATCATCGCTTCAATACCGGTAATTTTCCTCTCTCCAGAAACAAACGCAATAAAGATAGTTCTGGTCTCCGGACTTCTTGTTTTCTTTGCCGGCTATTCCATAACAGAGATCGTTTTCACACCAATTATATCAGCCAGAGTCTCAAGCACTGACTACGGCCTGAATATAGGTGTCTACAATATGATGCAGTTCTCAGGGCAATTCCTTGGAGGAGTGCTGGTGGGCTACATTATCGGCCTCAACTTCAGTTCAGCAGAGCTGGTCAGAAGCATCACCGTAACAGAGATTCTTTCTGTATTTGCCCTCATAATCCTCCTTTATACAGGGTTTAAGATAAAGGCCTCATCCAGGCCGACTTCCGCATGATGCCATATATTTAATGCCAGTATTCAGATACCTTCAATGATATATTATGGCTACTGCATTCGGAGGTCCTGGAATTGAACCAAGATGGACACGGGGAGACAAGGAAGGTGTGGGTACTGCCTACAATTCATCAAGCAGGGTATGGTATACACTCTGGAGAGGGATTCTTACCGAAACATATTACCCGACAGTGGACAGGCCTCAGCTCAGGGATATGCAGTTTCTGATTACAGATGGCTCCAGCTTTTTTCATGAGGAGAAGAGGCACCTCATAGGAACTACCCAATTGAGAAGGTGTGGCATACCGGTCTACAGGATTATTCAGGAAGATCCAGAGAAAAGGTATTCCATAAAAAAGGAGATCATGTCAGATCCCCATATGGGTGTTGTGCTTCAGCATGTCCGGGTAATCAGAAGTCCTGATTACAAAGGGCCCCTGCACATCTACGTTCTCTGTGCGCCCCATCTCAATGTTGGCGGAAGCCATAACACCGGAAATGTGATTGAGGTAAACGGCAGAAAGATCCTTGAAGCTGAGAAAGACGGATATTATCTCAGCCTTGCCGCAAGCGTACCTTTCACCAGGTGCTCTACCGGATATGTAGGGTTCTCTGACGGGTGGACTGACATTCACTCTAACATGAAAATGACATTCGAGTTTGACAGTGCACCTGATGGCAATATAGCACTTACAGGAGAGATCCCTGAGGGGACTGATGAGTTTGTTCTTGCAGTATCTTTTGGAAACACGCTACATGCCTCTGTCACTAAGTTGCTTCAGAGCCTGAATGAAGATTTCAATAGCCTGAAGTCTCGTTTCGAGGAGGAGTGGGAAAGGGCTTTCTCAAAAATAAATGACCTTTCAGATGTTTCTTCTGATCATGGAGACCTGTTCCGTTCATCATATGCCGTGCTTATGACTCATGAGGATAAGACTTTTGAAGGGGCACTGATCGCATCCCTTTCCATTCCATGGGGTGAGGCAAGCTATGATGAGAACCGTGGCGGGTACCACTTGGTATGGCCAAGGGATATGTACAACAGTTCCACTGCTGTTATGGCATGTGGAAATACCGATCTTCCAACAAGGACGCTTATATATCTCTCAGTGGCCCAATCCCCAGATGGCGGATTCTCCCAGAATTTCTGGATCAACGGCGAACCCTACTGGAAGGGTATGCAGCTGGATGAGACCGCATTTCCGGTTATTCTGGCATGGAGAGTCCTCAATGAACTGGGAGAAATGAAGTTTGATCCAACTGAGATGGTTAAAAAGGCTGCCGCCTTTATTGTGAAACATGGACCGGCAACACAGGAGGAGAGATGGGAGGAGTGCGCAGGTTATTCACCATCAACACTTGCCTCCAATATTGCTGCCCTAATCTGCGCAGCTGACATAATTGAACGTTCAGGGGACAGAAAAAGTGCATCCTACCTGAAAGAATATGCAGATTTTCTTTACACGCACATTGAAACGTGGACAGTAACACATAATGGCACTCTTGTTCCCGGAATAAAGACGCATTTTGTCAGGATCCTTCCAGTTGACATAATGAATCCCAACGCATCGGAGGATCTGGAGACTGCATATGTGCAGCTGGCAAACATTAAACCCGGTGAACAGAATAGATTTCCCGCTAAGGAGATCGTAGACGGTGGATTTCTTGAACTGGTCAGATATGGCATTCTTGCCCCTGATGATCCATTAATTGTGGATTCTGTCAAGGTAATTGACAGCGTTTTGAAAGTTAACACCCCGTCTGGCGTCACATACCACAGATACAACCACGATGGATATGGCCAGAGGGACGACTGCTCGGCATACAGCGGTTGGGGAACAGGCAGGGCTTGGCCTTTACTGACGGGTGAAATGGCCCACTATCAACTGGCTCTTGGAAAAGACGTTTCGGAACTTGAAAAGGCAATGGTGGCTTTTTCCGGAGACACAAAGCTGCTTCCAGAGCAGGTCTGGGACACTGCAGATATGGAAGAGAAGCACATGTACAAGGGGAAAGCCACTGGATCCGCAAGGCCCTTGGCATGGGCGCATGCTGAATACCTGAAACTGCTTCGTTCCATGAAGGACGGCAAAGTGTATGATCTCCTTCCTCCAGTAAACTCAAGATACGCTGGCTCGACCAGAAAAATCAGGCCTTTAGAAATATGGAAGTTCAGCCGTATGCCCTCAACAGTGAAGAAAGGCCATAAATTCAGAATCCAGGCCTATGCAAGGTTCACACTTCACTGGACAAAGGATGGATGGAATAACACAATTGATACTGAGTCAACAGATGTCAGCATAGGCTTTAGCTACGTGGACATTGATACCGCAAAAATAGAAGGAGATGAAATAGTATTCACATTCCACTGGACGGATTCCGGCAACTGGGAAGGAAGGAATTTCAGCATCAGAGTTCTTCCTTAAGGATAGAAGTGGCCTCCGTGCCCAGGCCTGCATTACGTTCACACCTGCTAAAGTAACTTTTTTTTTACTTGTCTATTTAATTATTTTCTGGAAATTCAGATTCATGGCAGAAAAAAAAGTTAGTATGAAAGTATTCGGGATGACATGCGATGACTGTGTAAGAACAGTGTCTGAAGGCCTCAGATCCTCTGGTGCGAGAGATGTTTCAGTGGATCTCTCATCAGGAATGGCACATTTCATAATAGACGATGCACACACAGAACCGGAAAAACTTCTGACGATACCGGCATTCTCCGGAAATTCCCACTATAAAGGGCAGATAAGAAAGGTTGAGTAATTTGCCTGAGGAATATGACCTTGTAATTCTTGGTAGGGGTGCTGCAGCATTCTCAGCTGCAATTAAAGCCACAGAGCTGACATCCGGGCAGGCGAAGATTGCCATGATAGGGGTTGGGCCTCTGGGCGGAACTTGTGTTAATGTTGGATGCGTACCTTCAAAGTACCTGGTTGAAGCGGCAAAATCAAAGTTTGAGGGAGAAAGACAGACTTATCCGGGAATAATAAGAAATCGTGGCTCCCTGAAATTTGATCTTCTCATTGAATCGCTCCGTTCTGCTGTGGAATCCGAAAGGATGGAAAAGTATGAAAATGTCATTAAAAACTACCAGAATGTAAGGATATTTGATGGTAAAGCAGCATTTACTGACCCATATACAGTTGAGGTAATCAACGGCAAAGACAGACAGACAATCAGCGGGTTCAATTTTCTTCTTGCAACCGGCTCCTCACCGGTAGTTCCAAATATTCCTGGGCTTCCTGATGCTGGGTACCTGACAAGCAACGACATTTGGGGGATTGATGACCTTCCAGATAGGCTTGCTATAATAGGAGGAGGTTTCATAGCCCTGGAGCTGGGTCAGTCATTTCAGCGCCTGGGCTCCAAAGTCACAATAATAAAGGAACACAACTCAATCTCAAAGACAATTGATCCAGAATTTCAGCAGGCGATGATAAAAAGCCTAGAGGAAGATGGTGTGGAATTTCTGACCGGCACCTCCGTTCGTTCTGCAAAAAAATCGGTATCCGGAAAGATTCTTACATTATGGGCTGGAGGCAAGACACTGGACAGGGAATTCGATCAGATTCTTGTCTCAAGAGGAAGAAAACCTAATGTTTCAGGGTTGAACCTCGAAAAGGCCGGTATAGAATATTCGGAGAGGGGAGTAAAGGTTGACCCATATCTCATGACTTCGAACGATCGAATTTATGCTGCAGGGGATGTCGTTGACCAGGCCTATCAGCTTGAGACCCTGGCCGCCAGAGAAGGTTCCATTGCTGCTTCAAACATATACAACCCAGAGAAAATGAAGATTGAACTCAATTCAGTCCCATGGGCTATATTCACTGAGCCCCAGTTTGCATCTGTTGGGATCACAGAATCAATGGCAAAGAAAGAAGGTATAAAGTGCACATGCAGAACTCTTAGAATAGAGGATATTCCAAAGGGAAGAATCCTAAATGCCCACAATGGCCTTTTCAGAGTCATTGCCGATCCAGATAGTGGCAAAATACTGGGAGTTGAGATACTGGCCCCCTATGCAGCAGAGATGATAATGGAAGGAGTCCACCTTATAAGGAATGGTGCTCACCTGGAAGATCTCGTGCAGGCCACCCATGTATTTCCAACAGTTGCGGAGGGCATCAAGCTCACAGGGCAGTCATTCTTCAGGGATATGAGCAAAATGTCATGCTGTATGGAATGATTGAAAAAGAAATGGTGAAAACCTTTCTTTCATAATTTTCTCTTCTTGAATCTTCAGACGGCACTGTTCCTCTATTCTTAACACTGAATCGTACGAGAATTCAGGAGACAGGATGCCCCTTTCTTGGAGAACTCTTAGATTCTTTTACAGAACCCCCTCTGAGAGATTTCTTTGCATTCAGCAGATCATCAACAAATATGTCAACGAGATCTTTTGTGAAATTCTCCCTTACCACCACCCTCATTATAGTTGTATTCTGCGAATCAGGAGGGAGTGAATAGGCCGGGACAATCCATCCCCTCTCTCTTACACGGTAGGATATATCGAAGAGTGTGAATGGCTCTTGCTTTGGAAATCTGAAAGTGACCACAGGGATATGATTTGCATTGTTGATCACGGTGAATTCTCCGCTCTCCGTTAACCTTGAAGCCAGATAGGAAGCATTCTCCATCATCTTCTCCACTATCTGGGTATATCCCTTTCGTCCAAGCCTCATTATGTTGTAGTACTGTGCAACTATCATTGAAGAGCCTTCAGAGAAATTCAGTGTGTAAGTTGGCATCTCATCTCCAAGGTAATTGACATAGAACTTCAGGTCCTCAGGGAGAATGTCCTCATCCCTGAATATCAGCCATCCAAGCCCCGGATAAACAAGGCCAAACTTATGACCAGACGTGTTTATTGACTTCACCTGCTCAAGTCTGAAGTCCCATCTGAAACCAGGCTCATGGAATGGAGTGATAAAGCCAGCGCTGGCAGCATCCACATGAATCGGAACATCCAGCCCCTTATTCTTCTTCAGTTCAACAAGAGCATCATTTAACTCTATTACTGGGTCAAAGGAGCCGGTGAAGGTTGTACCCAATACTGCACCGACGGCAATGGTATTCTCATCCACCGCCTTAATTGCATCCTCCACAGAAATTGTGTATGTGTCACTTCTAATGGGGATAACTCTTGGCTCAACATCGAAGTACCTTGCAAATTTATCCCATGATACATGAGTATCTGCGCCAAATACGATATTCGGATGATCATACGGCTTGCCAATACGCTTCCTCTTCTGTTTCCAGTTCCACTTATGGGCAAGAAGACCAAGCATTATTGCCTCAGATGAACCTATTGTTGAGGTACCGACAAAATTGCTATCTTTAGGTGCATTATACAGATTTGCCATTATATTTACAATTCTCTCTTCGATATCCTTTACCTGGGGATACTCAAAGTGATCAATGAAGTTTTTGTGGAGATTCTCCATAATAAGGCGCTCAGCCTCTGGCTCCATCCATGTGGTTACGAATGTAGCCAGGTTCAGATCGGGATTGCCGTCAAGGTTCAGTTCATCATGGATCAACTGATAAGCGACCTTTGATTCCATCATTCCTTCCGGGAAATCATATTTCGGGACATCCTCTGTGGAGTAGCGGGAATGTGACTTTCCGTATACGCGCCTGCTGTCTCTTAGATTTTTAACGTTAACTCTCCTTGACACCATTATTTCTCTTCCTCTTTGCATACAACTATGAGAACCATTTGTTTTAACGTTTTGCAGGAAGGTCTAAATATAATCAGGATTGATCCAAGTGATTCACTTAAAGTGCATTTACTGCAGATATTAATATTTTCAAAGGTTTTCATCGGAAAATTTGCGTTCATCAGCAAGAATCTGAATACCGGAAAAATCTATGTCCTTAACTGTGTATGCAACAACCCTGGAATCACTTCTTTCAACTTCCTCCATCTGTGTAAGGGTTTCCATAGTCTGGAGATACTGCTTTCTGCTCCTGTTCACAGTTATAAGAATGAAATCTATGTCACCCAGAATGAAGAATATACCAATCACATTGGGGATGGCTTTAAGTTTCTCACCGATTTTTTTTGCATAATTCTTTTCATATCTTGTCTTGATAAATGTCACTGTAAGAAAATCATAACCAAGTTTCTCAAAATCAATGAGGGAGATGTTCTTTCTTATCAGTCCCTGATCTTTAAGTTCCTTAATCCTTTTACTTACAGCAGATGGCGAAAATATACCTATTCTTTTTCCAATCTCAGACAGTGGAAGATCACAGTCATCCTTGAGAATATCCAGTATCCGAAGATCGAATTCATCTACCATGAAATAGCAAGACCATTGCGAGATATATTTCTATTGCAGTTGAAATATCGATAATTTGTTCTCTTTTTTATACATATTAAAGTAAGAAAATATTTTAAAATTTTGAATAAAAAAAATAAAATTTACCAGACCAAAAAGTCTTATACAAAGAAAATTTTGGCTACTTATTCCTTCAGCCCTGATTTAACATTTGCCTTTGCTAAGTGTTCTTCGGACAGCAGATCGTTCTCCCCAGATATCTTTTCCAGATCAACCCTTTTCGGTTCAGGAAGAAGAAGCACTGTAAGCACTAACCCCAAGGTAGACAAACCTGCAAGTATCAGAAATAGGCCTGATTCGCCTATCGATGAACCCAGTATTATAACGTTAAGGAATGTTCCGATAAATGCCCCGGTTTTCCCTCCTGCAGCTGATGCTCCAGATCCTATACCTCTTACCTTCGTTGGAAATACCTCCGGTGGATATACAAACGTAGTGACATTCGGGCCGAACTCTATGAAGAAATAACTAATACCGTATACTGCAAGAAATTCCACCACATAGGATGCGGACAGTAGCTGATGGAATATCCCGAGTATTGCAAAGCTGATTGCCATTGCTGCAAAACCTACCATCTGGATTGGTTTCCGCCCGATTCTGTCCATTGTGAATGTTGCAAGCCAGTATCCGGGTAGAGCCGCAAATCCAAAGATCATTGCTGAGTATGTTGTTGTTATTATGAGATGGTGTAGACCAACTATAGATGAGGGCACAAGAACTGAGAGCATCTGGCTGGACATAATGGAGTTACCATAAAGCGCCCAGTCCATCAGGAACCAGCTACCTGCAGTGCCTAATAATGTTAACAGGAATTTCTTCTGCGTTATTATGCTAGTCCATGATTGTGATACCACTCTGTTTTCTGTAGAGGCATCTGCTGTAATTCCTGTGTAGTTTTTCCAGTCTTTCTGGGCTTTGGAGGCATCTCCCTTTACCCTGAGAGAATATCTGGGTGTTTCGGGCATTTTCCTTCTGGAGTATATAACAAGCAGTGCTGGTATTGCCCCAAATGCCAGAAGCAGCTTCCATATAATACCCAGGCTGATTCCAGAATATATAAGCCCAAGTGATAGAAGAGGTCCAGCCAGAAGCCCCAGTGATTGCATTGAAAATACCATTCCAACAAGTCTTCCCCTGTTCCTGGTGTTTGAATACTCAGCCATTATTGTTGAACTGGTAGCGTAATCTCCACCTATACCTATTCCCAGAAGAAATCTCCACCCAATTAATATATAGACTCCATTGACAGGTGTTAGAAATGCACTTCCAAGTGCTCCAGCAACAAGTAAAACAAGTTCAAGGCCATATATTGCCTTCCTGCCAAGTTTGTCAAGAAGCCTTCCAAACACCAGTGCACCAATAACTGCCGACAGAAGAGCTGTTGAATCCAGGAGCGATGTCTGCAAAGTTGAAAATTTATTCCAACCCGACAGCACCAGCAGACTCGTCACAACTCCTATTATAAACAGGTCGTACGCGTCGGTAAAAAAGCCAAGTCCAGAAATGATCCAGGTTTTATAGTGAAACCGGCTCAATCCCGCCTTATCTACAGAGCTAATCAAGTCTCCATTTTTTTCTGTGCTCATTGCATTCAGTAAATTAGACGTGAGTTCAAAGATATTATCACAATAGCATACATATCTCTATATTCTGTCTATAAACTATATATAAAGAGTTACTGTGTTGCATAAATACCCATACGTCCTTGTATTCTCCCTCATGATGTTGTAATAGAGCAACTTCAGGCCAACCTCCTGGATCATGTATTCCGGTTTCCTTGCCCTGACGATCTCTCCCATTAGAGATTATTGAGAATCCAAGAATCTCCTGGAATATTCTCATGTAAGATTTCAGTGATCTGAATGATGCATGGAACACTGATCTTATCCTTGCAATGATCTCTATGTTCTTTACAGGGATAATGAATGATCTTCTGACCTTTCTTACATTTTGCTTCATCAGATCATTCTTGTAATTCTCAATGTCCTTGAGATCAAGCGTATTCTTCATGTGTCTGACCAGAGACTCATTGTAGAATTGTAAAGGGGTCATATCCTTTTGTTACTGTTCTCTCCATAAACAGTTGGGCTGCTGTTCTGCACAAGCAACACCCATCTTATTTTCAAGAAAAATCATTGCATTGGTTATGCTACACAGTTTGGGAACGTTTGTGTTTTTAAAGATAACTTCCCAATAAGACAGAATCTAAGACTCGTGGAAAATATTAATCGGGCTTCCTCATATTACTTCTTAATGGAATCCGATTCTGCTGGATTAGATGTGAGGGAAAATGATAAACACGGTTCTATCAGTAAGGATCAGGAATTGATATACAGGCTAAAAAAAATCGAAGAACTGGAAAACTTTAAAACAATGAAGGATGAGATCACAAATACAATATTATTTTTAAAAGAATATCTATTTCGAAACCCTAATGATTCAGCATCTGTATCTAATGAATCAAACGATTACAACGCTTCTATACTTGAGGGATTGGAACAGGCATTAAAAGCCTATTCACTGGATAGATGCAGATATTATGTTCGCAGGGCACTGAAATCTCTAACATCAGTGAAGACGGGCAAGATCAATGATTTAAACATGAACCGATGGAAATCTTATCCAGACATTATAACAGACAGCCTCTGGATAGTGGGCAAAAGAGACAGGTCAGGCGCCCATAATGCAAGTTACTGGGGCAATTTTATACCACAGATTCCACAGCAACTTCTCAAAAGATACACCAAGAGGAACGATTGGGTACTGGATGCCTTTGCAGGAAGCGGAACAACACTCATCGAATGCCAGAGAACTGGAAGAAACTCCTTGGGTATAGACCTGTCCGAGGAAGCTTTAAACAAAGCTAAAATAAATTTAAGCAGGGAGCAAAACCCTTATGGAGTGGAAGCTCATCTTGTAAATGCTGACAGTACAGCAGTTTCATACAGAGATTTATTGGCTAAATATGGGATTAATTCTATCCATCTAGCCATTATGCATCCTCCTTACTGGGACATAATTAAATTTAGCGAGGATGAGCGGGACCTTTCAAATGCAGGAAATGTAGAACAGTTTCTTCAGGGAATTCGGAAAATAGCCCATGAAATCCACTCTGTCCTTGAAGAGGAGAGATACCTAGCTCTGGTCATAGGAGACAAATACAGTAAAGGAGAATGGATTCCGCTTGGATTCTATTCAATGAATGAAGTTATGAAGGAGGGCTACAGGCTTAAATCAACAATAGTAAAGAATTTTGATGTGACCAGGGGAAAGAAGAGCCAGCAGGAACTGTGGAGATACAGGGCACTGGCTGGAGGATTCTATGTCTTCAAACACGAATACATTTTCCTGTTCCAGAAATGACCTAGGTAATTTTCTGTTTAACATTCTGTGGTAAATCTAATTTGATCTCAAAGGATCAGTAGTTTATTTCAAATCATATTGCCACGATAAGAGAGAACCCTCTCTGATTATGATAGGTGATATCTATTCTGATCTATCTAATGTTGGAACATTTTAAGTAAGGGTGGGCTGAACACCTCCGTATGAATCTTTTCAAAATAGAAAAAAAATGAATTATCATGTCTTCTCTTTATTCTTTGAAAGAGAAATGCTTCTGTATGTCAGTACCAGTCTGAGAAATGGAAGACCCTGAAATCTATCCGGATTGAAGCCTTTTGCGAACTTCATATTTTTTCCATTCCTCACGTACCAAAACATCATTTCTCTTACCCGTGTTGATGCCGTCACCAGTTTAGCCACTGTTGGGTTCCCTGACCTTTTGAGCCTTTCTATTGTGTTATCTTCCAGCTCTTCACCCATTGCCAGATCTACAAGAAATTCATGTGACGGCGATGACTTCATTTCCACAATAGAATCAGCCAGCTCCTCGAGATAGTCCATCATTCTGATATAGTTTGCAGCCCATGCCTTGTCTTCCATAGATAAAACTGAAAGGTCTGCTGCAAGATAATTTCTGATCAGGAAGAAGTATTCCACATCAGAATCATAGTCCTCGACCGTATTGGAAATTACACACTCGAACGTCGGAAATTTCAACTCCTCTTTATTTGGCATTATAGTACTATAGAACGGTCATATTAAATGCTTCACCGGAAGAAGAAATTGCATTTAGAAACTTAACGGCAATACAAGCATCCAGGACCATTTCTCTATATGTACAGGCATCAGCTGTTATCCCATTAAACCACATAGAATGGGGTGTGAAATTGACATTTATGTCACAAAGTTAAATATACAAGACACAAACAAATCTGTGAGGATTTCCAAAAACCATCACCGAAACCCTTTTTCATGACCTAATGATCAATATGCATGAATCTGCTGCAGTCCAGTTTCCCTGAATGGTACAAGGAGATTGAATCCCTGGGTGATCCCTTAACTGGCATATCTGACCGAATTGACTTTGAAAGGATCAG
>DARE01000012.1:0-5106 GCA_002503205.1 Thermoplasmatales archaeon UBA447
GTAATAGTATACATCTGTCTTGCCCGCTCTCCCTGCATTATTTCGCGCCTTTCAACGTATCCATCCTTTTCCAGTGAGCCAAGGGCGGGATATATGGAACCAGCGGTTGGCCTCCAGTAACCTTGTGTGCGCAGGGAAATCTCACTCATTATTTCATATCCATGCATTGGCTTATCTTCAAGAATTTTAAGTATCAAAGGCTTGAGTAGTCCCGGTGGGATAAGACTTACTCTGAATGGGCCACATTGACAGGAGCAATTTTTATCCACTTACTTTCCAACCTCCTTTCTTATTAGTTCCTTCTGAATTTCAATTTCTTTCAATTCTTCCCTCTTTGCAGCAATTGTTGAATACAGTTTCTCTATTTTTTCTATCTCAAGAACTTTTGCATGATGCAGCGCACAGAGTTCACACCCGTATAGTCTTACCACTCAGTCTATTTCAAACGGAAACTCCTTACCTTGCATTACAGGTTCGCCACAGTCGGCACATTTCAACATCCCTATCAACTCTCAATTTTTGTGGAGTTAAGTTCACTCCACATTCTCGTTTTTGTGCGACTTGATCCTTGCCAGTTTCCTCTCCAACAAAGATATCTCATTCTCCAGCTGTTCCTTGTAGTCCTCAAGGTCTTCAGCCGCATCCTTTTCAGAACGGCTCCGAAACATATGGCCGCATTGAGACATTCTGGATTCCATGTATTCGTTGTCGCATCCACACCTGTTTTTATTCATTCCGTACATTTGTTTTCACCTTATCAGAGTATTATTGTTTCCTATATAATGCTGTCGATATATCGATGACAATTTAAATAAACCTACATGGAATGATGATGGGAATCACATTGATTTAAACAAGTCCGCTACCCAATTTAATCCATAGCAGTCCTTGTCATTGTAAGATATAAATTGATCTTCCATAACTCCCCCACTTGGCCTCAGTGAGAATATTGCTTTAAAAAGGGCTTAGAATTTTCTTTCAATTATATTCATTCAACCTAATGTTTAACATGCTCATTGAGAAATACCATGATGTGAAAAGAGTCCATAGCACAGCAAGGATAAAAAGCGTACATGAGTCTGGTCTCTTGTGGATTAAAGTGACCCTCAGACAGTTAAAGCTATTCATAATATTTATTATCCCCAGGAGAATAATCCTTTATGCCTCTTGTAAGACAGATATTGAATGAGGAACGCTCGTGTGCTTCTTACATTGTCGGATGCCCCAGTTCCGGCAAAGCATTTGTAATCGATCCGAAAAATGAAGTGGATACATACGTTAAGATGGCCAGTTCTTTGGCACTGAAGATAGAGGGTATAATAGAGACCCACATTCACGCCGACCATATCTCAGGTGCTAAGAAATTAGAGAGATTTGTCGGCGCCCCCATTTATATGTTTGAAGATGCAAAGGTGAAATTTGGTTTCCTCCCACTGAAGGAAGGGGATACCATGAAAATAGGAAATGCACGGATAAAGGTATTACACACACCAGGGCACACACCGGAGAGCATATCCTTGATGTATTACGATGATAAAAGAAATCCCGAAATTCCCTCAACGATCTTCACAGGAGACACGCTATTTGTTGGCGACGTGGGAAGATCAGACATTTCTGGAATGGATACCTCGTATGAATTATACGAAAGCATAACCGAGAAAATATTGCGTCTGCCGGACTTTGTAGAATTACTGCCTGCACACTATTCAGGCTCCGCCTGCGGTGCTGAAATGAGTCCAAAAGCCTCTTCAACCCTTGGATATGAACGCCTATGCAATCCTCTCCTTCAGACAGGCTCATACAGTGATTTCAGAAAAAAACTTGGAGAAATACAACTTCAAGCCTTACCTGAAAAGGAAAAGATAAGGGAGATAAACATTGGGGCAAATTAAGACATCAGACATGGAAGATAATGCAGATGCACGTTCCAAAATATTGGATGAACTCGAATATCTTGGGCTTACACACTATGAGGCTGAATTATTTCTCGCCCTATCCCGCGGAGGAATGACGGCAAGGGAGCTTGCCCAAACAACTGAGATTCCTTACACAAAAGTATATGCCGTTTTAGAGAAATTGAACCAACTTAATCTGGTACAGAGGGTATCAAGCAGTCCTTCCTTGTTTTCAATACCTGAACCGGACATTGTTATTGGTATCCTTTGTGATGAGGTCAGATCCAGGATCGATGAGATTGAGGGTCATATAACCAATTACCTGTCAGTTGTCAGGAAGAACGTAAACAAATCGGATGATCTCAACATGTCATGGAACATGGTTGGTTCCAGTAAGGTACGGTATTACCTCCAAACAATGGTAAAAAAAGCACGGCGTTCGATCTATGTGATGGATCCTGGGATCAGAACAGTTGACAGTAAATTGCATGAAATTATCAAATCTAAGACGGATGTTCAGTTGAAAATGATTTTTTCATCCAGCGATTTGAAAGAAATTCCAAGGGATCTGATACCATTCTCAAGAATATCTGACAGATTGAACTCAAGGTACTATGTTTTTGACGGTGAAACCTCATTTATGATATCCATGGAGAAAGACCATGAGATCTACGGAATAGTTGAACCATGCAGTAATTGCGTTTTGCAGTCCAGAGAACATTTTGAAATGGTATGGGACAGATCCAGGCCTGCAAGCCCAAAAGGATGATTCATCTTGACACTCACAAAAAACGGTGCCCAATCAGAAAGATTAACACATGACGGTACACAGTACATCATCCTCCTGTTACTGACCCTTTTTATTGGGTGGTTTCTGGGGATAGAGCGTGTTCTTGTCCCTGCAATGGCTAAGGACATATATCATATTTCATCATATTTATACATACTCTCATTTCTGGCGGCTTTTGGCTTCACAAAGAGTGTACTCAATCTGGTATCGGGAAAAATATCAGATGACATTGGAAGAAAGAAACTGCTGCTTTTAGGATGGCTTGTAGCTATTCCAGTCCCTTTCATATTCTACTTCTCAACAAGCTGGAATATGATTGTACTTGCCAATATCGGGGTAGGTGTTAATCAGGCATTCGCATGGACTATGACAGTAACCTCTGGACTGGATCTGAGCAGAAGTACATCTCGAGGGCTTACTGTTGGACTGAACGAGGCAGCTGGCTACATAGGGCAGGCCACTGCAGGAATCATTACAGGGTATATGGCTGTGTCATATGGGTTAAGGGGAGCGTCATTCCTGTTCGGAATTGTGGTTGTAATTGTGGCCATAGGAACAACTGCACTTACAATAAGGGAAACTGTAGGTTTTGCCAGATCAGAAGATGTGGGTATAAACCAAATGGGTAGTTCAGTTTCATTCATGAATATGTTTACAGATACATCATGGTCAAACAGGCTCCTCTTTTCTTATTCACAGGCCGGTCTCATTGAGAAATTTGTGGATGTTGTATTTTGGGGGCTCATGCCATTATACCTTCTTTCACTTCACTTCAGCCTGTTTATTGCCGCTGTTTTGGTTGGAATTTATCAGATGACATGGGGTGTGCTCCAGATTATAACTGGAAGGCTGTCGGACCATATAGGTCGCAATGTGCTTATAACTACTGGCTTCTGGCTCGATTCAACTGCCATGGTAGGTTTCGTCTTCTTTCATGGAATTGTAATTATTGGCTTGCTGAGTTTTCTTGCAGGTCTCGGAATGGCGTTTCTGTATCCTGTTCTCATTGCTGCAGTGAATGATAAGGTCAAACCCTCTGAAAGAGGGACAAGACTTGGCATCTACAGGCTCTGGCGGGATTCCGGCTATGGATTTGGCGCTATCTTTGTAGGAATACTGGCTAGCGCGTTAAATGTCAGAGATGTGTTTATCGGTGTCGCACTGCTGATGGCTGTTTCAGGTGGAATCGTTATGATTGCCTGCAAGATTAATCACCGTAAGTCCAAGGTACTATAGCTAAGTAACAAAATTGCAGTCAAAGTGGAAAAGGTTAGGAAAAATTCTTCCCACGTTGGATACGGAGATCTCAGAGAATGAAAATCAGCAACGATAGGCCGTTTGTCGGTATTCAAAGGATTATGATCCGGTAATGTACTCAAATGCTTCAGAAATTCTAGAACCACTGCCAAAGTTTTTTGGACGAACATAAAGAAATAATTCAGGAAGTATTTTAAGTGACCTAAAATAAGCAACAACACAGCAATTTTTTATTCTTCGTCAGTTGCCTCCAGAACCTCTCCTTCAGATCCGGGTTCGCAACTTTCTGCTTCAGCAATGTTTTAAGGGTTTGCTGAGTTATAAGAAAAATATACAATTAATTTCACTGCAAGTCGGCTTCCGATTAATGTACGTGGCTTCGGAAAGTAGGAAAAGAGCCACTGGAGGGTATCGATCCCCCGACCTGCTGATTACAAGTCAGCTGCTCTACCAACTGAGCTACAGTGGCTTTATTCGGCCTAATAACTATTTGCAGATAAATCTTTCAATGCTCAGGTGTGAAACCATTGATACAATCTCTGGTTATGTAAAAGGCAGAATGTTTGCTCCAGATTATCAAATAAAGTCAATTTTGAAATATTTTGTTCAAAGTTTTAGTATTTAGAGAGAATCAGCAAAAGTGGACAGGTCCTCAAGGCTCATCATTTCCCTAATGATTGCTGTTCTGATGGGGGCTGTGGATTCTACCATAGTTCTCCTGGCTCTCCCAACAATCAATGATTCTCTACACACTCAGCTTTCAGTATCAATATGGATCATAATGATCTACCTTCTTGTTATAGCAGTGGGGACAACGCAGCTAGGACGGCTTGGAGATCTGTTCACACGGAAGAAAATGTTCATCTCCGGGCTTGGAATATTTACTCTCGGATCCGCTCTCTGTGGAGCTTCCGCAACAATAGTCGAACTGATAGCATTCAGGGCATTTCAGGGTTTGGGCACAGCTATGATCCAGTCAAACAGCGGTGCAATAGTAGCAGACAATTTTCCCCCAAACCAGAGGGGACGGGTGTATGGATACACATCGGTAGGATACAATGCAGGCGCAATGCTTGGGATAGTTCTCGGAGGAATAATAACAACCTTTGTAGGATGGCAGTATATTTTTTACATAAATGTCCCCATTGGAATTGTTGCCATTTA
>DARE01000012.1:5199-8464 GCA_002503205.1 Thermoplasmatales archaeon UBA447
CCTGGCTCTTGCACTCATACTCATATCCTATGCAGCTGTTGACATCTCATCGCATGGAATCAGGCTGCTGAATATTATCCTCATAGTTGCTGGAATTATCTCAATATCCGCATTTATATTCATAGAGGGAAAGGTTTCCAAACCACTCCTGCCTATGCGTGTATTCAAAATAAGGGTCCTCTCATTCTCTCTTCTTGCATCATTCTTTCAGAGCCTAGGTTTTCTTGCTGTTGTCTTTATCATAATAATGTACCTGCAGGGTGTGCGAGGCCTTACTCCGTTCGACAGCTCGCTCCTTCTCCTTCCAGGTTATCTCATAGGCAGTCTGCTTGGACCCAGGTTCGGAAGGCTTACTGACAGGATCGGTTCAAGAACACCTGCAACAGCCGGACTTCTGATGATGGGCGTTTCCATACTGGTATACTCTACACTGACTGTCTCGGCATCCCTTTATATCATTTTGGTGGCATCTGCACTTACTGGCATAGGTTCGTCAATGTTCTATCCCGCAAACAACAGTGCTGTTATGGCCAACTCCCCAAAAGATCTGTACGGCATGTCATCAGGCTTTCTGAGAACGATGTCAAACATAGGCATGCTTGGCAGCTTTGTAATATCAATATCCATTGCAAGCCTTAGCGTTTCAAGGGCGGTGGCATTTGAAGTGTTCGCAGGGGTTGGAAAGCTTCTAGGGAACGTATCCGCTTCATTCATGGTAGGCATTCACTATTCCCTTTATGTGTCCCTGGGAATAATAATGGTTGGCGCAATCCTGTCATTTATAAGGGGGAAAGAGAACAGACAGGCATCAGTGCATGCTTAGAACAGTTTTCCAATAGTTCCCTGTGTGAATTATTAATAATGCGTCAGCATGTTTCACCATGGTTAAGGCAGAGGATCTGAAGAGGGAACTTGGAAGTATAGTCATTACAGACCCAGTAATGATGAAACCCTACGCAACTGATGCTTCGTACTTTGAAGGGGTCACTCCTCTCGCGGTGGCAATTCCGGAAAATGTTCAGCAGGTCAGGAGGATTATGTCTTACTGCAACAGCAATGGCATAAAGGTTGTAGCAAGGGGAGGTGGCACATCTCTCACCGGATCTTCAGTCCCAACAGAGAATTCAATCCTTCTGAGTATGGCCAGATTTGACAGAGTAATTGAGGTTAAGCCGGAGGACAGATTTGCAATTGTTGAACCCGGCGTAAGGCTTGACTCCCTGAATGAGCAGCTTTCAGATATTGGATTTTTCTACCCGCCTGACCCGGCAAGCTCCATTGCAGCCACAGTGGGCGGTTCAATATCAACAAATGCAGGCGGTCTGCGGGCATCAATGTACGGCACCACTAAGAACTGGATCCTTGGCCTGGAGGTTGTCCTTCCCAATGGAGATCTGATAAAAACAGGAGGAAAGGTACTCAAAAGGACAGCGGGATATGACCTCACGTCAATGTTCGTAGGTGCGGAAGGGACCCTGGGCATAATTACAAAGGCGACCCTCAAGATATGGCCAAAGCCAGAAGCCACTGGAAGGATACTTGCATACTACAGGGATATTGAAACAATAGGCCAGGCAATTTCGGAAATGAAGAGGATCGGCATCACACCTCTTATTGCGGAATTTCTGGACAGAATTACAATGGACTCTCTTCAGATCTCACGCGGAATAATATTTCCGAAGGATGCCAACTACATGCTCATCATAGATGTGGCCTCTGAAGAGGTTGCCATTGAAGGTGAGCTGGAAAAGGCTAGGAAGGTACTGGAGAAATACCGACCCACAGAAATTGAGACAACCAGAGATAAGGAAAGGATGGAGAAAATATACGAAGCAAGGAAAGGTGCATATTCTTCACTTCTTAACCAGAGAAAAACAATGTCCGAAAAGGTCGTGATAGGTGATATCGTTGTCCCCGCCTCACATCTTCCTGAAGCTCTCAGAGAAGCCTCAGCAAAACTTAAGGAGCATAATGTAAAGGCGGCACTTTTCGGGCACATAGCGGACGGAAACATACATGCCAACATATATGCAGACCTTGCAGATGAAAAGAACATGTCCGATGTGGAGGCATTCCAGAAGGATCTGGCGATGATCTCTATCAAACACGGAGGAAGCGTTTCCGCAGAACATGGTATAGGCCTTGAGAAAAAAGAGCTTCTGGAGATGGAGCACCAGATGAATGATAACAAAACAGTTCTTGATTTGATGAAGTCCATCAGGGGAATATTTGATCCGAATGGGATACTGAACAGAGGTAAGATGTTTGATTGAGACAATAAGGGAGATGCTGGAAGAAGAATCATCCAAGTGCATCAGCTGCGGGTTCTGTGAAAGTGTATGCCCTACACTTCCGGATTCAGGCTACCAGCTTTCCAGAGGGGCAAGAGGCCGGGTAATCCTTGGCAGGACTATTGCAGAAACTGACATTAAAAGTGCACCACTGAAATCATTCTACGATTCATTCTACTCATGCCTAGACTGTTTTGCCTGTCTTCAGGTTTGCCCGGCAGGGGTCAATGCAGGAAAGGTGAGCCAGCTTTCAAGGGAGCTCATAATAGAAAATACTGTGCCCTCTGAGAGAGATCCGGTGGCGGAGATGATCGTTAACGTAACAGAGGCAACAATGAATCCACTGGGCCAGGGAAAGGCCATGGCTTCATGGTCCAGGGGGCTTGATTTTGAAAAAGATTCGCCTTATCTCCTGTACACCGGGAATATGTATCAGCTCATGTCTTACACTGGCCCTCTGAACTCAATGCGTTCCATGATGGGTCATGGATTGTCTGGGGCCATGGCAAGGCTGATTGCTTCAAGGCCTTCTCTTTCCTCAATCATGGGTTTGCAAAATGACAGGAAGATTGCAGAGAGGATGAATGGGATACTCCGCATCATATACAACCTCCTCCGGAAATCAGGAATAAGTGTCTGGTACCTGGGCACATCAGAGCCATATCCTGGAACATTCATAAGTGATCTTGGCTACACTGAAAAATTCAGAAAGTACGCTGAGAGAGTATATGATATTCTGAAGAAAACAGGGAAGAAGATAATAGTCATAGATCCACACACATACGATCTTATGGTCAATATCTATCCCAGGATAATTCCTGGATTCGATCTTGAGATTATCTATTACCTGGACCTCATAAAGGACATATCACTGAATAAAAATAGCATGAAAGTGGCATTCCATGAGCCATGCCATCTTGTACTCAGAAACCCTCAGAAAAACACTCCAAAGGAGATTATCGAAAAGAATTTCA
>DARE01000012.1:8580-9047 GCA_002503205.1 Thermoplasmatales archaeon UBA447
GATTCAAGGATCTGCAGTCCCTTGGCGCCGATAGAATAGTTACTGCCTGCCCCATATGCTTTGTGAACCTGAATAAGAGCAGCAATGTCATTGAAATCTCAGAACTTATCGCCTCAAATTTGGCGTAAGGCAAATTATATAGGGCTTCCCCAACTTAATGGTACTTATGAGGCTAGTAGATATGCATCAGGACCTCGCATNNTTGAGATTATCTATTACCTGGATCTCATAAAGGACATATCACTGAATAAAAATGGCATGAAGGTGGCATTCCATGAGCCATGTCATCTTGTACTCAGAAACCCTCAGAAAAATACTCCAAATGAGATTATCGAAAAGAATTTCATTATGCGCCTCTCAAAAAGAAGCGGCAAAAAAACCATGTGCTGCGGAGGCCCAACAGAACTTCTCTTTCCGGATCTTACAAAGAAAGTATCTGATAGGAGATTCAAGGATCTGCAGTCCCT
>DARE01000012.1:9198-43901 GCA_002503205.1 Thermoplasmatales archaeon UBA447
GATATGCATCAGGACCTCGCATTCTCATCCATGAGGATGGATGTCTTCCAGAAGGCAGAACAGTCTAACATTTCAATGCTTAGAGACCTGGAAAGTTGCGTCATTTTCGGTTCAATTTTCCCGCACATTCCGTTAGTCACTGGACAGCAGGGAGATGCTTCCATGGTTACAACTCCCTCCAGGGATATGCTTCTCAACCAGATCCTTTTCTACAGGAAAATGTGCAGGGACGAGTCCCTGGGTCATGTCACATTCAGGGCAAATCTGGAGAACCCCGGGATCAACATTCTGTTTGCGCTGGAGGGGACTGATTCACTTATCGCAAATTCAGATATTGATATGCTTCACACACTTGGAGTCAGGTCCTGTGGACTCACATGGAATTATGACACGAAGTTTGCATCCTCCTGTCACTCGAAGAAGGATTATGGCCTGACAGGATCAGGGGAGAAACTTGTTGACGACTGCAACAGGCTAGGCATTGCAGTTGATCTTGCCCATTCAAGCAAAAAGACCATACTGGATACCTGTTCCATATCGTCGAGGCCAGTATTATTCTCCCATGGTAATGTAAGCTCATTAGATGCCCATGTGAGGAACATTGATGATCAGAGCATAGATTCAATATGTTCCACCGGTGGCCTCATCGGAATTACAGCAATACCTCAAACTCTTGGGCGGGAGCCATCTATAGAAAGGATGGTAAAACATGCCACCTATGTTGGGGAGAATTTCGGATGGGAACATGTGGCAATAGGCTCTGACTTTCTTGGAATTGAATCAACACCAAAGGGATTTGAAAATGTTGGAAAGCTATCTCAACTTAGGGAGATGCTTGGCCCTCATGCTGAAGCAGTTTTGTACGAAAATGCTTTGAGGGCCCTCAGGCAGATACTTCAATAGTGTTATCTGCCTTTGTAGTCTGGCTTCCTCTTCTGCAGGAAGGCTGTTATCCCCTCCTTTATGTCTTCTGTTCCGTAAAGAAGGCCCATGGACATTGCCTCCATCTCAAGGCCGTTATCCTCCGGTACGTCACTTCCCTTGTTTATCAGCCTCTTTGCAATGGTAGCAGAAATGGGTGCAACCCTGAATGCAAGGTCCCTGGCTATATTGTCTGTCTCCTCCCTTATCCGATCGGCAGGGAACATCTTCCAGGCAAGGCCAGTCTCCAGAGCAAACTTCCCCTCAAGTCTTTCTCCGGTCAGGATTATCTGCATTGCCCTTGACGCTCCCAGCAGCTTCCTCAGCCTCTGGGACCCACCCCATCCAGGGATGAGCCCAAGGGTTACCTCAGGAAAGCCGAATGTGCAGTCAGGCGTGATGACACGGAGGTCACACCATATGGAAAGCTCAAATCCTCCGCCGAGGGTATAACCCTTCATCTCTGCAATGGTTATCTTAGGTATTTCTGACAGCATCCGGAAGATTCTCTCCCCTCTTCTGGAATTTTCTGCAAAATCCATGGTGCTGCTGAAGAACTGGTTGAGCTGAGCTCCAGCAGACAGGTTGTTTCCATTTCCGCGGATGATTATTACCCTTGTCTCCTTTCTATTCCAGAGAGAAAGTAGATTTTTCTCGAGTGATGTCAAAACTTCCAGGCTCAGAAGATTGTTTCTTGTGTTCTCTATTGTGAGGACAGCTGTGTAGTCTGAATCCCGGAGTTCGAGTTTGACAGGGTCAGCCTCAGACACCACAGTAGTGGTGGTGCTGGATTCCCTCTTTTCTTTCTTTTCAGAAGATAGCTGTTTTCCGGATATTATCTCCTTCAGCTTTCCGTTTGCGATTGAATCAGCAGGTTTGAATAAGTCTGTCCTGAACTTTTCGCTCAGCTTCAACAGCTTATTCTTAATTTCAGCGTTCGTGAGGCTCTCAGCTACTGAAATTGGCCCAAAGGGTCTGTTCATGCCAAGCTTCACTCCTGTCTCTATATCCGAAGGAGCGGCTACATTCTGCTCGAGCAGCCTGACAGCTTCATTTATCTCAATGGAGAGAACATCCATGAGGTCGATGACTGTTGAAGCTTCTGCCTTAGGAATCTCCGCTTTTCCATCCTTCCAGGAATAAAATCCCTTCCCTGTCTTTGCGCCGAGTCGGTTCTCCCTCATCATATCATGGAAAATGTGGCATTTTCCATATTCAGGGTTAAGGGCTTCTGCATAGTACTCCAGGGAATGAGCCATCGTATCTATGCCTACATAATCCATCAGCTCATATGGGCCCATGGGCAGACCCTGAGCTTTGGCGAAGGAATCCACCGCCTCCGGTGGAGCCATTTTCTCCTGGACAATGAGACCAAATAGAAGGCTTTCAGGAGCATTTATCCTGTTTACAACAAAGCCTGGGGTATCCCTCCTTACAAGTATTGGCGTTTTGCCCATCTTTCTGGCCAGATTCATTAGCGTTTCAGCTGTTTCATCCGATGTGGCCTCGGAACGAATGACCTCAACCAGTTTCATGACTATTGGGGGATTGAAAAAGTGAAAACCTGCCAGCCTTGATGGATCAGATATATCCTTTCCCAGAGTTGTAATAAGGATGTTAGATGTATTGGAAGCGATTATTGTATCATTTCTCGATGCTCTGAATGCCCTCTGTATTACATCACGCTTCACCTTCTCGATCTCCGGGACGGCTTCAATTACCAGGTCAGCATTCTTTACTGCATCCTCCAGGCTTCCGGTGTAGCTGATCCTGGCCATAATTGCTTCAGGATCCTCCTTCAGCTTTCCGGATTTCTGCATTTTTCCAAGGCTGGATTGTATGGAATTTTTTGCCCGGGAGATTGCTTCTTCATAAGAATCTGCAACATTAACCTCTATTCCCGAGATAGCCATAAGCTCCGCTATCCCATGCCCCATTATTCCGGCCCCGATGACGGCCGCCCTCTTTATTTCCAAAAGATCACCTCTTGAATTTAGAGGCTATGGATGTCAACTTCTGTGCACTGAAAATATCTCCGGAAACCTTCAGGGATCCCCCCATGAAAGCAGTTACGGCATTAGCCTGTCCGGATAGAACCTTTGCCAGCAAATCATCGGTGGCGGATATTGTTGCAGCAACATTCTCAGATTTTCCCTTTGCGATCTGTATGTTTCCTTCCTTTATGGTCACATAGAATGGTTCAGCATCACTGGGATTGAACTGAAAAACCTTGTCAAAGCCCTTTAGCTCATTCTTTGCTTCCTGGCTCCCATTCGCTTTTTCGACCATCTCGCTTAGAAGTTCAAAAGATTTCATAAATGGAGAGTGAAAAAAAGGTTAAAGTCTTTCCTAAAAAAATTAAGAGTGACTGTAAGCTTCAAGCACATATTCCGCAAACTGGTCATCGGGATATGCACCAACAAACTCAACTTCGCCATTTATCAGTATGTGAGGAACGCTGGAAACCCCAGCATCTTCAGCTTCTTTATCAAATTCCAGAGATTCAACCATCTCTCCTGTTATATTGGGGTTGAGTATTGCGAATTTGTGTGCTGTGCCAACTGCCTTCGGGCAGTATGGGCATGTAGGTGTTACAAAGACCTTAATGTTCAGTGGCTTGTCTATCTTCTTTATTATTTCCAGAGCCTTTGATGAAACATCCACTTCCCACTTTGATACGTTCTTAATGTCCTCGATGAGGGAGCCGAATTCATAGCCGCTTGGAAGTCCTGAATATCTGATTCTTCCATCTGTTGAGCCATGCTTTGTCACAATGGTTGTAGGATATTTTGTAACGCTGAACTTTGAAGCAATATCCTTGTTCTCCTCCATTGTGTAATGAACGAAGTGTATTTTGTCTGAAAGCTCTGATACTTCTGTTGCCAGCTCTATTGATTCCTTACAGTATTTGCAATCTTCCTTGCTGGTGGTGAAAACTACAATGTCAACATCATTTGAAACGTATTTGCTGAATTCATCCATCAGGTATTTCTTGTCCTCGTCTCTTATAAGTGCCATGGTACATGATTGATTACAACTATTAAAGGTTTGGTATACAGATTTGAATATTCAACATTCCAGTCCCCGTTTCCGGGTCAAATTTATATGGGATAATCTGCGTATGGAAATTCATGACTGACAAGGTCTACTGGAGGGACATGTACAGAAAGGACATTGAAGCATCTGCTATAGAATGCAGCGAATCTGGAATCATCCTTGACAGGACTGTATTCTATCCAACTGGTGGAGGTCAGCCAAACGATACAGGAAAGATAACATTTGGCGGGAAGTCAGTGAACATTGTTGATGTTAAAAAGTCCGGAGAAGAAGTTCTGCATATACCCGAGAACCCGGTGGATCTTGCCGCGGGTACAAAGGTCTACTGTGAAATAGACTGGGAAAGGAGATATTCCCACATGCGGCATCATTCTGCCATCCATGTTATTGATGGGATACTGGCAGCCAGGCATGGATCAGAGGCACTTCTTACTGGGGGCCAGATATATCAGGACCATGCAAGGATAGACATAAACATGGAGGATTTTTCAAGGGAGTTTGTTGAGGCACTTCTTAAGGAGTGCAATGCATTCATGGCAGAGGGGCATCGTGTGTATCAGAGAGAAATTACAAGGGATGAGGCCCTCTCCATACCAAACCTGTCCAGGACTGAGCCCGGGAGGGAGCTTATACGCTCACTTGAGAAGGTCAGAACCATAGTCATTGAGGATCTGGATGAACAGGCTGACGGCGGTACCCATGTGGAAAACACGAAGGAGATTGGCATGATCTCTCTAACCGGGATACAGAGCAAGGGCAAGAGGAACAAAAGAATTGAGTTCACTCTGATATGATAGTTTCTTTCTCCCTACAAAGGTGCTGTGCCCTTTCAGGGAATCCTTGAAAGTCTTACAGAAAGAGAGAGGTTCTCAGGAATTCGTATCTCCCCATTTTCTGTTGAAAGAATGAGGTTTGTCCCATCCTTGATCAGGTCCACTTCAGTTCCTGGAAGACAGCTGTATGCAGCCAGTGCCTTCAGCAGGTTTTTCTCCTCAAACGATATTCTTTTCAGGATATATCTGTCCTCTGGGGCAAATGCTACAGCCATTTCCTGTTCAGGCTTCAGAGGATCAGTAGGATTTCCGTGAGGGCATGTGGAAGGGTAACCCAGGTTCTTGAAAAGCTTGTCACCCCTTTCCCCCTTGAAGAGATGTTCAAGCTCCATTACGGAGGCGTGAGTGTCTTCCCAGGGGATCTCGAGAAACCTGTAGGCAAAAACCTCTGAGATCCGATGCATTCTCACCAGTGCAGAGGCCTGCTCATGGCCTTCAGGAGTAAATTTTATGTCTCCGCGGTTCTTTATTATGAGCTTGGACTCTGTAAGTTTCTGAAGATATTCATGAGCAGTTGGGGGGCTGATCTTGAGTCTGTCTGCAATTTCCTTCTCAGTGATGCTGCCGAAGGATTCCAGGAACTCCCAGATAACCAGCAGATAATCCTCCCTGTTCAGAGACATTGCATTAATGAGTGCTAACCTGGCTATAAATATTGTCAGGAATGGCCAGGAGTTAACATCTTTCAGATTTCAATTTAAAAAGGCACTCACACTATTGCAACCGGGGACACAGGAGAAGCTGTTGCTCCCTTGAATCTGAGAGGGCTTAGCACAAACATGAATTGATAGACCTTCTCTGCTGACAGTTCGTTGAGGTTTATGTTGTCTATGAGCCTTATTCCATGTTTTGTTATGAGATGCTGATGTACAGGTAGCCTTGCCCTGGGAATCTGTGATGGTGTAACCTCTGTAGCAGGGGTATCGCTTCCAGTTACAGACACTTTCCTCTCCGATAGCCATTTTGCAAGTTCAATTCCAATTCCGGGGGAGCTCTCATAATAGGCATTGTACTCCGATGGCCTGTCCCAGAGTTCTCCAACGCCGGTTCTGAAAAATATTGCGTCTCCTGGTTGAACCTCAATCTTTTTATCAGAAAGGAATTTTTCAACAGTTTCAGGCATTATGGGCTCTCCCTTTTTCATTATCTTTCCCTCAGGGGAACAGTCAACCATAATCCCTCTTGTTACTATGGGCGGAACGTCGTCAATTCCCAGTTTAGGAGTACCGTATGTTGTAGACAGATCATAAGCGCTGTTTCCATTGTAGAAGAGATTGTCATATGAGATGTGATTGAGTGAATCAAGATGAGTTCCAAGATGATCAGTCATCTCCACCCTGCACAGAGCTCCGCCGAATTTGTTAACTGTCTGCTCCCTGAATGGAGGCCTGTGATCATAAGCCCTCTGTGAAAGCAGGTAGAAGAACGGCCCATGGTTCTCATACCTTCCAGGCATTCCATTGTACATTCTGTGAGACAAATAAAAGGATCTTCCCTGTTTTACAAGGGATGCAGCCCGGATCAGGTTCTGGGGCTTAATCTCGTTCAGGGTTCCAAGCACATCATCGGGGCCATATTCAGATGGGTACCATTTTTCTCCCGTTTCAAACCATTCAGACATATCTTAACTGATGGGTGAATTCATTAATTACTTTTTCACCAGAATAAGGGGGGATTGGGAAAACAAAAATATCTGCCTGGTGATGAACCTGCATGTTCACAAGGCGAGGCGATTCTGGAGAGACAGACAACACAAGAGGCCAGAGGGTATCGAAAGCTTCCATGCTTATAGACATAGAGGGGACAGTTGATGAGCTTAACTCGTTTCTTGGACTTGCTATGGAGTTCTCCCGGTGGAACGACATAAAATCGGATCTGGACAGGATTCAGAACAATATCTTCACCCTTGGGGAGCATGTACTGACAGAATCAAATGGAAGAAAGCTGAGCGAAGACGATGTAACATGGCTAGAGGACCGTGTCAACTTTTACAGAAAGGAGATTGGAAAGATCGTGCTGTTTGTAATTCCCGGCGGGTCAAAGGAGTCCTCCGCTTTGCATGTTGCCAGAACCGTATCCAGAAGGCTCGAACGGCTTCTTGTTCTATATGCGCATGAAAAAAAGCAGCCGGATGTGGTCATGAAATACGCAAACCGTGTGTCCTCCCTCCTCTTCATGCTGGCACTCGCATCAAATAAAAGACAGGGGATAGAGGAAAGAATTTGGCCGCTCAGGCCTGGGCAGAATAGCTGAAAAGGCTCATTGCTTCAGATGGGGAGATTAGGCTGAATTTTCCGAAGGCTTTGTCGAAATTTTTAACAACTGCATCCTTGAGAACGTCTCTTGATACCCCTAAACTACCCATGACAGAAGGATCCATTCCGCAGGGCCGTATAGGCTGAAAGCCCTTCACTGCCACTTCAGAATAATTTATGGCAACTCCATGATAGGATACACCATGGTCAATTGCCATTCCTATGGAACAGACCTTTTTTCCTCCATTTTCAGAAACCCATATACCGGGCTCTTCGCCTATGTAAGGGGAGAATCCAAGATCCTTCAGAGATTGCATTATGGTCTCCTCTATATGCTGCACAAATTTTCTCACA
This sequence comes from Thermoplasmatales archaeon UBA447, assembly GCA_002503205.1. Taxonomy (GTDB): domain Archaea; phylum Thermoplasmatota; class Thermoplasmata; order Thermoplasmatales; family Thermoplasmataceae; genus UBA447. The sequence goes on from DARE01000012.1 coordinate 16,619, forward strand.
TCGATCTTTTCAGTGCCTGAAGGAAAAATTGGATAGATGACCAGCTGACCCGGGCCATGGTAGGTGACATCCCCGCCTCTGTCCGTTTTTATTACAGGAATACCCTGAAGGCTTGATTCCAGAGTCTTTCTTCCACCAGTATATGTGGGCGGGTGCTCCAGTATCATCAGGAATCTTCCCACATCTCCATGAACAACTGCCCTGTGGAGGTGTTTCTGAATATCCATGGCCTCCATGTATTGAAGGGTACCGAAGTCAGTCCCTAGGTTTGAAGTGCAGGGGCTTTGAGTAGACACCCTGTGCCACCTCCATAAGTCCTTCAGATATTGTGGGATGAGGGTGAATTGTAAGGCCGATGTCCATGGCATTCAGGCCGGATTCGACTGCAAGAGTCATTTCCCCTATCATTTCCGATGAGTGTGGGGCTACAACAGCCGATCCCATGACTGTTCCGGATTTGTCAAAATATATCCTGTAAAAGCCATTGGAAGAATTCATGCCAAGAGCCCTTCCATTGGCACCAAGTGGGAAGTTTTCGAATTCACCGCTGATGTCGCCAGTGTAGGATATCTCAGGATCAGAATATATGACAAAGGGCATAGCATGGTAGTCAACAACACTGTTCTGTCCGCATATGTTTTCTGCTACTACCTCGGCTTCATAGAATGCTTTATGGGCAAGCATTGGGCCGCCACTGACATCACCAAGGGCATATACCCCTTCAATGGATGTTCTCTTCCCTGTATCTGTTTTTATGAACTTCCCGTCCATTTCAAGCCCAAGGTTCTCAAGGCCAAAACCTGAAGTGTTTGGAATTCGCCCCACTGTAAGGAGAACCTTATCCGCCTTAACATCAGATCCGGATGAGAGATGAAGCACATAGCCATTCTCTTCTTTAATTGATTCTACCTTTGTTGATGTGAGGACCTCAACAGAAAGATCCCTCAGAGTCCTGGAGACAGGCCTGGTAATATCTTTATCCACACCGGGGAGTATCTGATCCATCATTTCTATTATGGTTACAGTGGTGCCAAGCTTTGCAAAGGCAGTTCCAAGCTCCACACCAATGTAGCCTCCCCCAATGATTGCAAGGCTTTTGGGAATCTCCCTGAGATCAAGAATATCCCTGTTCTGCATGGCAATGTCCATCCCAGGAAGCTTTACTGGGGATGATCCTGTGGCTATTACCAGATTTTCAGATGTGAATCTCTTATCGCCTATACTGACAGTGTTTCTGTCAATTATGGTTCCTGTCCCTCTTTCTATCTGCACTCCATATGATTTGCATAATGTTTCCACTCCACCAGTAAGCCGGCCGATCATTCCCCACTTCCATTCCTGCCAGGAGGCCAGATCAATGCTCATATCCCCCTTAAAGCCAGGGATTGTTTTCAGATAGTGCATCGAGCTGGCCAGTTCAATGAGTGCCTTTGAAGGTATACAGCCGTAGTTCAGGCATTCTCCGCCTATTTTATCCTTTTCAATGAGCAGTACTTTCTTTCCCTTCTGCCCAAGCCTTATTGCAGTTGCGTATCCTCCAGGGCCGGATCCTATTATTATGGCATCGAAATCCATCTTGATCACCTGACAAGGAAATATTCAGGGTTTTCAATTGCAGCTTTCAATTTCATAAGGAATCTTGTTGCCATTGCCCCATCTATCAGCCTGTGATCGCATGACAGTGACAGATATGTCTTCTGCCTCTCTCCGCTTTCAGATTTTACCTGGAATGATCTATGCACTCCCAGGATAGCAACCTCAGGATAGTTTATTATTGGTGTTGAGAGCAATCCGCCTATGGGTCCAACGTTCGTCACTGTGAAAGTCCCTCCCTGGACGTCCTTGAGTTCCAGCCCAGATTCCCTGGCTCTGGTTGCAAGCGTCCTTACAGACTCTGCAATCTCCAAAATGCTCTTCCTGTCGGCGTGATGTATCACAGGCACAGTAAGTCCAGCTTCCGTATCAACTGCCATGCCAATATTGTATTCTGCACGCAGCGTATAATTCCTGGCTGCCTCGTTATAGGTTGCATTCAGGTATGGGAACTCTTTCAGTGCAACTGCAGCGGCTTTTATAAAGAAGGATGTCAGTGTTACTCTCGTATCCATTTCCGATAGCCTTTTCACGATGCCAATAAGTCTGGTGACATCTGCCTCTTCCACAACAGTGAAGTGGGGCATTACCTGTTTTGACTTTGTCATCTTATCAAATATTAGGCGCCTGAGGCCTCTTGGATCAAGAATCTTATCCTCTGGAAAGGGCGCAATTACCGGTATTTCTTTCAGGTTTGGAGATTCTGTCTTGACGCTCACAGTTTCCTGTGTTTTCTGCACGGCCTCTTTCTTATCTTCATGTTTTGAAGGTGTGAAGGAATCCAGATCATCCAGAGTTACCCTTCCGTTCTCTGCGGTCCCCCTGACCAGGGAAAGATCAATTCCACGCTCCCTCGCAATTCTTCTAACAGCTGGAGATGCAAGAATTCGGCTACTTGGTTCTGTGATCTCAGGAGCCTCCCTGACAGATGGGGCCTCCTCTGGCCTTTCAGACTTACTTTCATCCTGAACAGTTTGTTCTTCTCCAGTATCAATCTCTATGAGGGATGAGCCAACTGTTGCTATCTGGCCTTCGGCAAAAAGGATGCGGGAAACCTTTCCTTCAACAGGTGAGGAGATTCTCACAGTTACCTTATCGGTCATTACCTCAACCATATCCTGGTCCCTGTGCACAGTTTCCCCCTCAGAAACATGCCATTTTACTATCTCTCCCTCTGAAACACCCTCTCCTATATCTGGAAGTTTGAACTGATACACATTCATCACCTGAACTGCAGCACCCTGTTAACTGCACTAAGTATTCTGGAACTATTTGGAAGATAAAGGTCTTCCAGCCTGTATGGGAATGGGACATCCGGCCCTGTAACCCTGAGTATAGGGGCATAGAGGTATTCTATCGAGCTCTCTGAAATCAGTGCTGAAATCTCTGCACCCATTCCAAGGGTCCTCGGGGCCTCATGCACTATTACAACCCTGCCTGTTTTTCTTGCAGAGGCTATTATTGAATCCCTGTCCATAGGAGATAGAGTTCTCAGGTCGAGGACATCAGCGTCAAGCGAATTGTCAGTGACTGTTTTCAAGACAGCAGGCACCATTGAACCATAGGTGATGATCGAAACGCTGTCACCTTCATGCAAAAGCTTTGCCTTTCCCAATGGTATCCTGTAATCCTCATCTGGAACCTCCATCTTTCCTGATCTGTATAGCCTCTTCGGCTCAAGGAATATGACAGGGTCCTTTGAGTCCAGAGATGAAGAGAGAAGGCCCTTTGCATCGTAAGGGTTGGATGGAGTTACAACTTTCAGCCCTGAAGTGTGCACAAAATAGCTTTCACCGCTCTGTGAATGGTAGAGCCCACCCCGTATTCCTCCGCCATATGGGGTCCTGAGAACAAGGGGCACAGTAATTGTCCCTCCAGATCTGTATCTCATCTTTGCCATCTGGTTGACGATCTGGTCGAAAGCTGTGAATATGAAATCCTGGAACTGTATCTCCGGGATCGGTTTCAGGCCATTCATTGACATGCCTATTGCCATTCCCACTATGCCAAGTTCCACCAGAGGAGTGTCTATGACCCTGTCTTCTCCATATTTGGCCTGGAGTCCCTCTGTGACACGGAATACTCCACCATCCTTTCCTATGTCCTCTCCTAAAAGGATTATATTGCTGTCTTCACCCATTTTCATGTCAAGAGTTCTGTTAAGTGACTGTACCATGTTAATTTCTGCCAATTATCTCACCCCTTTCCTCATCAATTATCCATGTGGGCTCCTCATAAACATCCTCGAAAAGTGTCTCAGGCGAAGGTGGTGGGATTTTCTCAAGTTCGTCGAACTTGGAGGTAATGAAATTCTGGGAGTCTTCCCTTATCTTCGAGGCAATCTGTTCCGTAATGACACCCATCTCAACAAGCCTCTTCTGGGAAATGATAAGTGGATCCCTGTCCGAACCCTCCTTAACTATGTCTGTAAGATACTTTGTTGGATCATCAGAGGTTGAGTGCGGTCCCATTCTCGGGCATCTGGCCTCTATTAAAACCGGCCCCTTTCCTGACCTTACGTATTCCACCATTTCACGTGTCTTCTCATAAGTGTCAACCATATCGCTTCCATTTACAAGGATTCCAGGCATGCCATAGGCCTCTGCCTTCTTCCATATCTCAACCTTTGTCTGTTTTTCTGTTGGAAGAGATATGGCGAGGCCATTGTTCTCGCAGAAAAATATCACTGGGAGGTTGTAAACGGCAGCAAGGTTCATTGCTGCATGGAAATCAGGTGTGGATGAGGACCCATCTCCAAAACTTGCCACAACTATCCCATCTTTCTTAAGGTATCTGTTTGCGTAGGCGGTGCCCACTGCAAGTGGAAGGTTAGTAGCCACAGGGCTTGGGACAGACATGAAGTTGTAATCCCGCGCGAGGAGATGGCTCGGCATTTGCCTTCCCTTAGCAATATCCATACTATTGCCGTAAATCTGATTTATAATAATATCAACAGGGACGCCCATATGCAGCATCATAGGCATATCTCTGTAGTACTGGTATATGATATCCTCCTTGCGAAGATGCATTGAAAGGCCTATTTGTGCTGCCTCCTGCCCGCTGGTCGGAGTGAAGAATCCAACTCTCCCCTGCCTCTGGGCTGTCATTATTTTGTTATTCAGGGTTCTTGCAAGCACCATTGCTCCAAATCCTCTGATCATTCTCTCCTTATCTCCATGTTCAACTATCTCTTCAGACATTTTCCAACCTCCTTTTTGACCATGCTTCGGCCGCTCTGTATGATGTTCTTACAAGTGGCCCTGAGGCCACGAATGAGAAACCCATCTCATAAGCAATGGCCTCAAGCCTCTTGAAACGTTCAACTGGGCAGTATTCCACAACCTCTAGCTGTTTTCTCGAGGGCCTCAGGTACTGTCCGATTGTTACGATATCCACTGATGCATCCTTAAGGTCATGAAGTGCTTCTATTACTTCACTATCGGTCTCTCCAAGACCCAGCATCAGTGAGGATTTTGTTATCATCGCTCTGTGTCGCTCCTTAATTTCACGTAATACGGAAAGTGACTGGTCATATCCAGCCCTCCCGTCTCTAACACCAGGAGTAAGCCTTCTGACTGTCTCAATATTGTGGGCCACAACATCTGGCCCTGATGACACCACTCTCTCAACCAGTTCATGGTTACCACGGAAGTCAGGGATCAGCACCTCAACCCTTACGTTCATATCCTTGACAGCCTTTACAACCGCAGCAAAATGGCCTGCACCCTGGTCCTCGAGATCATCTCTGTCAACAGATGTGATAACGATATAATCCAGACCCATAATTCTGACAGATTCAGCGACCTTCTTTGGCTCAAGAGGATCCAGGGGCTGCATACCTCCATGTGTAACAGAACAGAATCTGCATCCACGTGAACAGTTCCCCCCCATCACCATGAAAGTGGCAGTTCCCGCACCCCAGCACTCCGCAATATTGGGGCATCTCGCCTCTTCACAGACTGTATGAAGGGTTCTGACCTTAAGAGTCTCCCGGATTCTGACATAATTCTCCCCGGAAGGCAAAGGAACCTTAAGATATTCCGGCCGCACTATCCATAATGGGTTTCTGATATTATAATCTTCCAGCTTTGAGATTTTCAGTGTTATTTTTATTATGAAGGTATTTAATATATTTGTTAACCTTGAAATCTTATTGTTTAGTTATATACACTTCAGTAATTGATAGGGAATTAATTTATTTTATCATTCTAAAGACATCTAATTTAATCATGCAGAGAAAATATTTACATTCCCGATCTTGTCACTTATTTCTTCAAGTGAAGGTCAAGTTAAGGTCACCGGCATATGTGGTTTTTGGAAGCTTGACCTCAACATCCACAGTTGCTGAACTGTGCGGCAGAATAGTCAATGGAAGATTGTCAGATATAATGGTAAATCCAGCTGTGTCGGAGGAGACTGTACTGATGGTTACAGTATTCCCGGATGGATTGTAAAGTGAAAATGAAAATCCGGTTTTCCCTCCCGTTCGAAATGTATGGGAATTTTCCTGAATATTCGAGGTATATGAAATACCGCTGGTATTGACAGTAGACCTGATCCAGAGGACATTAACGGTACCTGCAGAATTAAATCCACCGACAATCAGGATCAGAATGACAGCTGCGAATACAGCGATAACAGCACCAGCGATCTTCTTTCTGGATCTTCTGAATTCAATGCTGTTGTCAATCTCCAAGGGTTTCATAAATGCTGATCGGTATCATGTTTATTTAAGTTGACAGTTTGGTTCTGGCAGCGGAAAGCATCAGGTTTTTTTGGCCATTCATAATTCCTGAAAGGCTGAGATGTTTTAATTCTCCACAGCATGATTAGATTTCAGATGATTACATAGAGAAGGAAACAAATCGCCCAAATACAGACTGAAGAGGAATCAAAATAACAGATTACCTGTCAGAGGCTAATGACGAATAATCATTATATTGTTTATCTAATGTGGGGTAGATGACAGTACCTATTGCCAGCCAGACTCTTTTCTTCATAAACACACAGGAACTCATTGCAGACTACGTGATTTCCTTTGCTGCACTTGCCTTCATAATAATATGGTGGTACAGAACCTACGCAAAACTCGGCGTTAACGCAAAGGTAATGTGGGGGTATTTCACATCGAACTGGAGAAATATAATCTCCCAGATATTCCGATACGGGTTCTTCCATGGAAAGACTGTGAAGAACAGGTATGCAGGAATAATGCACCTTATGATATCTTTTGGAATACTCATACTATTCATAGCCACATCACTGATTTTTCTGTCGCATGACATCCTGAAAAGTATTACCGGGCATGGAATTCTTGTTGGAGATTTCTACCTGAACTTCGAAGTCTGGGCCAACATAGGCGGAGTAATTCTGATTGCCGGAATAGGAATGGGTATATACCGCAGATTGAGAAAAAAGACCAGGCTTGATACAAAAAATGAGGATTATGTTATACTTCTCTCTCTGCTTCTTCTGGCAATGGAGGGTTTCTTCCTGGGGGCTCTGAAGGTATATCTGGCAAGAGTTCCATATGACCAGTACAGATTCGTTGAATGGGGACTCAGCTACTTCTATGGAATTTTCAGCCTTAAGCTTGCCGCCGGAATTGCCCTATACAGATGGATGTGGATCATACATGTCCTGACAGCCTTCGCCATAGTTGCCTATCTCCCATTCTCAAAGCTTTCCCACATGATTCTGTCTCTGACAATGATCGGCTCCAAAAAGGTAAGGAAGAGAGGGGAGATGCCTACCCCCTTTGTCCTCTCGGAGGCACTTGAATCCGGAAACTTTGATTTTAAGGTTGGAACAAAAAGCACAGGGGAGATCAGCATCCGGTCTAAGGTGGACGCTCTTGCCTGCACAGACTGCGGAAGATGCGAAAGGGCATGCCCTGCATTCCTCTCAGGCACTGACCTGAGCCCAAGAGCCCTTGTACAAAATGTGAAGAAGAGCGTCTACACAGATGTGGAGATAGTTCCAAACCTGCTGACGGAAAATGCTGCATGGTCATGCACAACCTGCCAGGCCTGTGTGGAGGAATGCCCGGTCCTTATAGATCCACATTCCTTTGTTATGGAGGCCAGGAAGACACTTGTTATGGAGAACCGATTCGACAAACTTACTGCACAGTATTTCAACAATCTCACCAACACACAGAATCCGCTTGGAAACAGCCCTTCAGACAGGGACTCACTTCTTGACATTGCACCCAAATTCGATGATTCCAAGGATGTACTGTACTGGGTGGGATGCATGGGGGCATTTGATCCAAGGGACAACAAGACAGCAAGAACCATCTTAACTCTGATGAACAAGGCTGGAGTGAATTATGGAATACTTGGCTCGCAGGAAAAGTGCAACGGCGAGACGGCCAGGAGAATTGGCGAGGAAGGCAGATACCAGGAGCTTGTCCTTCAGAACATGGAGACATTCACAGGAAACAATGTAAAGAAGATAGTCACAGCCTGTCCGCACTGCCTTAACACTTTCAGGAACGAATATCCCAAATTCGGGTTGAAGGCGGAGGTCATTCACCATAGCCAGTTTCTGGCCCAGCTGGTACAGGAGGGAAAACTGAAGGTTAAGAAAAATCAGGATACTGTGACATTGCACGATCCTTGCTATCTTGGAAGGATAAACGGAGAGTTTGACAACACAAGAAATATTGTCAGTTCAACAGGAAATCTTGTGGAAATGGCGAGATCAAGGGAGAAGAGCATGTGCTGCGGAGCAGGTGGCGGCAATTACTGGTATAAGGTCCAGGGGCAGAAGAAAGTGAGTTCACTGAGGATAGAACAGGCACTTGAAACTGGCGCAAAGAAACTTGCAGTTGCATGCCCATTCTGCATGCCAATGCTTCAGGATGCCCTGTCCGGCACTGATAAATCAGGTCAAATGGAAATAAAGGATGTTGCTGAATTAATTAGCGAGAACCTGGTGGAATAACAACATAAAAAAAAGTGGCGCTATTTATTGCGCCAGTTTGTCTTTTATTTTTCCTATGACATCAAAAAGGTCTCCAACTATCCCGTAGTCCGCTTCTTCGAATATTGGTGCAGATTTGTCCTTGTTTACGGCAATCACAACTTTTGAATTTCTCATTCCAGCTATATGCTGTATCTGTCCTGAGATTCCAAGGGCAATGTAGAGTTTGGGCTGCACCTTCTTTCCAGAAAGCCCTACCTGGCGGTCTTCGCTTAGCCAGCCATAATCCAGGCAAACCGGCCTGGAGCCAGCTATCTCACCATGGACTGCCTTAGCAAAGGGCTCAACTTTTTCAAGGTTTTCCTTTTTTCCCAGGCCTCTTCCAACTGAAACGATCACCTGTGCTTTTTCTATGTCAACTGAGCCGCCTTTCTTATCTGTTCTGGAAACGATCTTTACGGAAGAGGGTTCAAGCTGTAGCTCAGTAATGTCTGATTTTTTGGAGGATTCAGTTGCTTCAGCTAAACCCGGAGCAACAACTGCAATCTTTGCCACCGACTCCTCAGTGAGAAGGCTCTTTCCCCCATAGAAGAATCTTGATGTTGTCGCCTTTCCGCCATTGAAGCTTAAGGAGTTCACTTCAGACACAGCCTGGGTGGAAAGCATCGCAGAAAGCAGTCCTGCAACCTCCCTGCCTGTCACTGTGGACCCGATTGCAATTAGATCGTATCCCCCTGACTGATACATTTTTTCAATCGCTTTGGAAACAGGTCCGGAGAGAACGTCGCCCTTAAGTCCGAAGGTCTTAGAGGCCCCGTATTTTAAAATGAAATCCGGATCCGGTGTAATGGCGTGTACCTCTGCCTCATCACGGAATCTCGATATGATCTGAGATAGTATGGCTTTATTGTCTGAAAATGCAATAATCTTCATCTTATCGCCTCCCTGATTACGTTTGAAACCTCCTCTATACCTTTGGCGGGATCCTCGTAAACTATTCTCTTCCTGTCGCTCTTAGGTGCCCTGTTGGAAATAGTCTTTACTTCAGGCACCTGTAAATTGGAGGCGGCAACCTGGTTTATTGGTTTCCTTCCAGCTGCCATGATCTGGAGAACTGGGGGAAGCCTTGGCTGGTTGATCTCCTGGGCAACTGAAACCACTGCAGGCATTTCAGTGGCAATTTCCAGATTATTGTCCTCAAGTGCAGAAACAACCGATACCTGTTTTTCCTGAAGCTTAATATCAATGGCATTCCCCAGCAGAGGCTCACCCAGAATTGCGGAGAGGCTTCCAGGGAGAAGGCCGGTATAACTGTCGGCAGACTGGTTGCCCAGGATCACCAGATCATGTGGTATTTCTTTAATCTTTGAGGCAAGGGCATTTGCAGTGACTGATGGATAGTTTCCCGCATAGCCTGTGATAAGATATCCCTCGTCTGCACCCATAGCATAGGCCTCTTTCATGACTGAGGTCGATTTCTCAGTTCCAAAGCAGAGGACAGTGACCTTTCCACCGTTCTTCTCTTTAATTCTTACAGCTGCCTCCACTGCATTCTTGCTGAGGTTTTCCATTCTAAGCGGGACATTCTGAATCAAAGGCTCTCCTGTTCCCGGATTTGTCTTCATCTGGTCTATGTCCGGTATCTGTTTGATTAGCACAATCACGTTGTAAGCCATAGTTATCCTCAAATTCTTTAGGGCAACCTCAGCCTTATATTTTTCCAAGTTTCATGTGCCAATTAAACACACGGTACGCAATGTCAATAGAGAGTTACCTGAAAGTGTTATCTATTGAGTATTGATCATTGTATGTTGATATTATGTCGGAAGAAAACGAAGTTTATCTCGTAAAATTCAGGAGGAGCCCATTTTCTCGGTCGAGGCCAAATGACCCGGAGAAGGATGTTTTCAATTCAGTGAGAATGGATGAGGTCCTTGGTACACTCATTAAAAAAGGTGTCGAGGAAACAGGAATAAACCCGGGAGAAATAGATGATGTTATTGTAGGCTGTGCCCTTCAGACTGGAGAAAACTGGCTATATGGAGGCCGTCACCCGGTGTTCATGGCCGGGCTTCCTTTCAATGTGCCCTCAATGGCCATGGATCGGGCATGCTCCTCTTCACTTAATGCAATATCAATTGGAGCAATGGAAATAATGACCGGGGCATCTGATATTGTAATTGCGGGAGGAATGGAGCACATGACACATGTGCCGCTTTCAAATAATGATGCTCTTAAGCCCAACCTGAAACTCCTTCTCAGGCCGGAGTACAGGAAGTATGATATGAACACCTCCTACAATATGGGCCTCACAGCGGAGAAGCTAGCTGCACTGAGAGGCATAACCAGAAGTGAAATGGACAGTTACTCTGCAGAGAGTCACAGGCGCGCAGACAAGGCACAGAACGACGGGTATTTCAGAGATGAGATAGTTCCCATCGATGTGGAAAAGGATGGAGACATGGTGACTGTTGACAGGGATCAGAGCATAAGGCCAGATACAACTGTTGATGGGCTGTCCAAACTTAAGCCTGCCTTCAAGAGTGACGGGGTCATAACAGCAGGGAATTCATCACCCCTTAATGCTGGGGCATCCATGGACATACTCATGTCCGGCAAAAAGGTAAAGGAATATGGCCTGAAACCGCTTGCAAAAGTTACAGGATTTGCCTGGGCGGCAGTCGATCCCACAATCATGGGCGAAGGGCCTGTGCCCGCAACCAGAAAGCTGCTCAAAAGAAAGGGATTGAAGGCAGATGATATCGATCTCTGGGAGATAAACGAGGCTTTTGCCGTTGTGGTATTGAATGCAATGAAGGAGCTGTCCCTTGACCATGGTAAAGTGAATATTCATGGTGGCGGAATATCAATAGGGCATCCCCTGGGAGCAACTGGGGCAAGGATTGCAGGGACACTTGCAAGGGAGCTTCATGAAAAGGGAAAGGAGAGGGGTGTGGCCACCCTTTGTGTCGGCGGAGGCCAGGGGTATTCTGTCCTATTGGAGCGTGAGTAGATGGATTTTGAATTTTCAGAGGAGATAAACAGGGCAAGGGATAGAGCTAGAGAATTCGCACTCTCAGCTATAACTCCGGAAATTGCCAGAAAATATGATCTGGAAGAGAAATTTCCAGAGGAGGTCTGGAAGAAGGCTATGGCCTCAAAGATGGTAGACTTCTCAAATCCATGGTCAATGCTCGTCACCATAGAGGAATTGTGCAGAGCGGACCCAGGAATAGGCATTGCAGCCACAGTCAGCCTCTTTGGGTCCGAGGTGCTTATGCTCTTTGCATCCGATCAGCTGAAGGAAAAATATCTCAAACCTGTTCAGGAAGGCCGGGCAATTATGGGCCTTGCAGTTACAGAACCCGGTGGAGGAAGTGATGTTGCAGGACTCAAGACAGAGGCAAAGCTAAAGGATGGAAAATATGTCATAAATGGCTCAAAGATGTTCATAACCAACGGCCAGATAGCAGATTTCTTTGTTATGCTCCTACGAACATCGAGACCTGACAGCAAAAGGCATCATGGGCTTAGCGTTCTTGTTGTTGAGGGAAACCTTAAGGGATTCTCTCGGAACAAGCTCACTGGAAAGCTTGGCGTAAGGGCAACAAATACTGCAGAGCTAATTCTCAACAATGTAGAGGTCCCAGCATCAAATCTGGTCGGTGAGGAGGGCAAGGGTTTCTACTACATAATGACATTTTTCAACATTTCAAGGGCATACGTCGCGGCACAGTCAATAGGAATTGCCCAGGGTGCACTTGATCATGTGCTCGGATACCTTAAAAATCTGAAGGAAAGCGGCAGAGAATCTGAAATTACAGAGGATATTCAGTTCACGCTTTCGGATATTGCAACCAGAATAGAGGCCTCCAGGCTGCTGACATACAAGGCTGCATCATATCTTTTCAATTTCCAGCCAAAGCAAGAGATAACAAGCATGGCAAAAGCCTATGCATCTGAAACTGCCGTATTTGCATGCGAGAAGGCAATGGAAATAACAGGGGATACAGGCCTTTATGGTGATCTTGAAAGATTCCTCAGGGATTCAAAAATAATGGAGATTTGGGAAGGAACCAGTGAGATCGAGAAACTGGTAATAGCCCGTACATTTCTGAAAGGAGGTCAGATGTAAGATGTCCGAAAGTTCAGACCTTATCAGAGGGGCAGTGGAGGAGTTTTGCCAGAAGAATATCAGCAACAGGGCATTGGAAATTGAACGTAATGGAATAGATGATGGCATTCTCCAGGCATTGGGAACCCAGGGTTTCCTTGGTGCCCTCTTCGATCCACAGGACGGCGGTTCGGGAATAGACAGGTCATCATTTTTCGCAATGCTTGAGGTTTTTGCCTCATACAGCCCATCCGTTGCTGCAAAACTACTGATCACAAACTCCATTGCAGGCCAGTTCCTTCTAAGTGCTTCCAGAGAGAAGATTCAGGATGTAGCACAGGGTAACCTCAAAGTTACATGCCTGACTGGTTCCTTTGCATCTGCAAGGCCACCTGCACAGAGACTGAGTGAGTCCAGCGGCAGAATAAAGGGGGTACTCAAAAATGTCCCATCACCCGGATCGGATATACTGATCGCTCCAGTATCAGAGGAATCAGCAGCCGTAATATTCTCTGGCTTAAGGATGGTGGAGGAGAGAAAACCATTATCATTCAGGGGCCTGAGGAATGGGGATGTAAGCGTGGACTCTGATGATTTCCACATCATAGAAGGGTGGAAGAAAAAAACCCTGGATAAAATTCTCTCAACCATGGATCCAGGTGTCTCTGCCATCGCTCTTGGAATTTCAAGAGGTGCACTAAGGAAAGTTTCTGAATACGTAACAGTTAGGAAGACATTTGACCACAGCCTGAAAGATTACAGCCCTGTTTCCAGGAAGATATCTGAACTCTTGGCTGATATGGATATAATGGAATTCTATCTCGATAACATGGAATCCATGGATGACGAAAAAGCCCTGAAACTGAAGCTTAGAAGCACAGAATTCGCACGAACATCAACAAAAGCAGCAATCCAGTATCACGGTGGCTACGGCTACTTTGAGGATTTCGGTGTGGAGAAATTCTACAGGGATTCTTATGGTCTTTCAATAATGATGATGGACAGGGAGTATGACAACCTAAGGTTATCGGAAAAAATATTCGGGAGCAGGTCAGGATTTCTTTAATATTACTCCTTTCCCGCTGGTTCTGCTGCGACCTGGGCATGCGCTGGTGCAGGCTGCTCCTGCTCTTCCTGCTCCACAACCATGTATCCCCTTGAAAGTATGCTTCCTCCAACAAGCCCGCCAATTGCAGGTATGGCGATGCCATTGATTACTATGGCCTTGATGAGTGCAAGTGATCCGTAGTTCTCAAGATGCATCACAATTGTGTAGATTGAAACTACTATGGAACTGGTGCCGAAATAGCTGAATATTGTGTTTATGTCTCCAACATTTATGAATAGAATTACGGAAATAAGAACAGCCGATACTATTACCCCAGCTATGAGCCCTGAGAAAAGTCCCCTGATTGAGCCTCTTGCAGCCAATCCCGCTGCAAAACCGGCAATAATCCAGCCTGTGAACGGAATCCAACCAAGGAGGACCAGCAGCAATATGCCAACTATTAGTCCAGCACCCATGCTTCCGTATTCAAGTCTTTCTGTATTCATGATTCAGATGTCTAATCCATAGAATATATAAAAATTATGGTAGTATGTGCATGGAACGAAAATAATAAAAATTTAATGCTTAGGTTCTCTGAAATTTTTGGTCTTTTCAGTTATTTTCCCCCGGTCTCTGAAATGATCCGTAACCTGTACCCAGGTAAGAAAGCAACCGTCAACAATACCCTCATCTTCTGGCATATTACTCACCAAGTTTCTTTTTGTAAAATATAAGCAGCCTGTCCCAGGCATCCTCAGCTGCCTCTTTGTGGTAACTCATCCCTGTGTCATTGAAGAAAGCATGATATGTGCCTGGATAGATTTTCATCTCGAAATCATTCTTGTGCTTCACGACATTTTCAATAAGTACTGGCAGACCAGAATTTATTGATCCATCCTCGCCCGCATATATACCAAGTACAGAACCCTTAATCTTTGCCAGATCATCTATATTATGTGGGTTTGCACCATAAAATATCGCAGAGGCATCAAAGTGCTTCTGTGTTGACACCTGGAAGGCAAGTCCTCCTCCAAGGCAGAAACCAACAATCCCCCTCTTTGTCTTGTTCTGGTCAAAGAAGTGTCTGTATGAAGCCTCAAGATCCTTGATCATATCCTTTTCTGTTTCCTTCCTGTTGAACATTACCTTCTGAATTATCTTCTTTGAAGTGCCAGAGGATTTTGAAAGCAGTTCATTTACAGCATTCTGGTCTCCCCTTTTCTCAGGTGGAAGGGACCAGAAAGGCCTCATTGCATCCATTATATTCTCTTCTGTGAACAGATCAATCTGATCGGGTCTTGAATAGAGATGTGGTGCGAATGTTGCATAACCCTTTCTTGCAAGCCTTCTTGAAAAATTTCTGATGAAATCAGTCAGTCCCCAGATCTCCATTACAACCATAACTCCAGGGTGCTTCTTTCCATCATCAGGCCATGCAGAGAAATACCTCAGGTCAGACCCATCATGTGTCTTGATGGTGGATTCTTCTTCCTTTATTTTGAACTCTTCTGCCATGAGTGTGAAGCCGATTATCACTAAAATCCTTTTTGAAACTTAAATAAAGAAAATTATTTCCATTGAAAAGGATTTATCGTTATCACATTGCGGAACGGTTTATGCTCTGCCCTCTTTATACAGTTTTATTTTCCACATTTTCAATTGAAGGCTTTATCCACCAATTCAATCATATGTAGTGTTCAGTGGATATCTCGGGCAGGTTTTCCACGTATGCTCTTTCCGGGCCAAAGCCTTTCCTCCACAACAAAGGCAGCGGCCACAGAGAAAGCCAGTGGAACAAGTGCAAATGCAAATAGAGTCCTCGGGGAGATGTACCACAGGAGAGAACCAATAAGCGGGGCTAAAAAGCTTATTGGAACCAGAAAAGTAGTCTCCATTCTAGGTATTTTGCTGGCGTCAGATGGGTCAACATGATTTGGCAATGAACCAGAAGAAAGCCTGTCACTTGAAAGCCATAAGAAAATGAATATAAGGCCAGAGACGAAAAGGGAAGGTATGCCAGCAAGGGAGAGAAGCAGGAATGAAATCAGGACAATCATTGGCCTGGAAAAATAGAGAACGTTGGTTATTCCTTTCAGCAGTAGTATCCTGCCGTAAGTCTCAATGAAAAATGCACCAACTGCAAAGAGGGCAAAAACTATGAAAATGTAGGATCTCGGGAGGCTATCAATTGAGCCAAGGGATGAAATGAATGGGAAGGACATTGCAATTGACATAAAAATTCCAATGTCTGTTATTAGAATCAGGTATGTTAGCCTTCTATTCTTCAGGTCATCAAAGGATTTCAGGTATGTTCCACCTCTGGTGAAGAACTTTCTCATTGGTGTAGGTGATACTGATTTCGAAAGTTTTTCAATCTTATTTCCTTTCATTATAAGTCCAAACAGTCCTACAATGAGCCCAAACAGTGAAAGTATTGCATAGAGGCCGTCAATAGATCCACTATATACAGCAGAAAGGCCGAGTAAAATGAATATTCCCAGTGTTGAAAAAACCCTTATGCTGTAAATATCATTAAGAGGTTTGTATATTGTAATGCCACTATCCTTCATCCCTGTCATCGGAGTTGATATTGCTGATGAAAAGCCAAAAATTGCAAATCCAACTGCATATGTGGCAAAACTCTGGGATAGTGTAAGTATAATAAGTGAAAGCCCTGCAATGATAAGTGAAACACTTGGGAGTGTACCTTTCCCGGCTCTTTCAATGTAGAAGAACAATGGTATTCTGAAAAGTGTTTGTGAGAAAATGCCAATGGATGCTGCAATTCCAATAAGAAATAGCCCTCCTCTGAGTGATTCTATCGCAAACGGCATGGAAACCCATACTACAGACATGATTCCAGCCTGAAAGAACAGTGTTGCTGCCTTGACTACATTTTCAGCACCTGAATCCTTAAGGTTCTTGATACTCAGAGACACCATTTGAAATTGCTGAGTGAGATTTGATAAAACAGTATAAATAATTCCCCTTTGTGGTTTTGCATTTCACACTCATCTCAAGGTTTTCATAGAGACCAATAATTAAATAAGGTAAAACAATCCCTAATTTACGCCGTGATAGCTCAGTTGGGAGAGCGCCAGACTGAAGATCTGGAGGTCGCTGGTTCAATCCCGGCTCACGGCATACCCTCAAAAGTTCAGTGCTTTACCAGCTGTTCTTGTAACAATGTTTCTATGTATAGTTATAAATTTGCTTTGAATACACAAAGAAGGTTTATGTATTATAAAAACATGTACAAATTCAAAATCAGTGGGGGATAGTAAATGCTATATCCTTTGAATAGGTGATTAATCATAAGATTTCGTGTGTGTTTCAGTTAACACATAAGAAACTTTAATGGTAAAGTATGTATCTTCACAGTATATATACAATCATATAGTGGGCTGGTAGAAGAAAACGAAGGAGGAATATATATGCCGGAAACTAAACCTAAGATGACATTTGACGATAGCGCCAAAGAATATATTCTGAGTCTGTTCAACAAAAAAGTCAATGAAGACGGAGAAGTCTTGGAGAAAGACTCTGATGAGCCAGTAAAGTCGTTTGAAGGAAATCCTCTGACCCTTGAGGATTTTGGTGGGGTTAAGAAGGGTTCTGAGTTATTTATAGAAAACAATGTTGTATCACTCTTCAGATTGAAATATCGGAAAGAGTAGATATGACTTGGTATTCAAAATTAAAATCTTTTATTGATAATATTTTGCATGTCGACATTAGTACCTTCAGGCTTAATTCTCCAAATATTAAATTAAAAGCTAAAAACAGTATTGTAATAATAAAAAACCCTGATAAAGACCCGCTAAGCTTTGATAAAAATGAAGAACGAATTACTATAAACATAGACAAATTGGAGAGGGAGCAACAAGAAGAACTGGGCAAAATTATAAAAGAAGCTTTCGAAGAAGATAAAGAGCTCTTCAAGGAAAATCTCCTGGAATATGCAGGTGAGCTAGACGATTACAAAGAAGAAGACCCAGATAAGGAACTATTAGGGTACTTCAAGGATAAGTTAACAAAAGAAGATTTTGAAATTCTGAGAATTTCACTTTTCTTAAGGTCTAGGCATAGATTGAAAGAAAATGTTTCTAAGATAAAAGAAGATATAGTGAAGAAATTTGGAGATAGAGGAAAAAATATTGCCAACCTCTGCAGCACCGAGTACTTTGAGAATTTTATAAAGCCACTTTGGGAGGTTATTCATGAATCTATTGAAGATCAGGGGACAGCGGACATAGAATTCTACAAAATATTCGAACTAATAGTCAAGAATGGCCTGTTAGCCGTATTTGTACACCACTATATGACAGCCGATAAACTCTCATCGTTAATTACAAAGAGGATAGAAGAGTCCGTAAGATATGGATTTGCTATGGTTTCAGAACAACTATACATTCACGCTTTATCGAGGCAGAATGTCAAAACCGTAGTTGATTGGGTTGAAAACCACGGTGTTAAGATTAAAGCAGAGATTATTGTACAAGGAAAAGATTTCATCACAGTGGCAATCCCGATTGACCATGAATTGTTTGAAGAAGACTCTTAAAGACGATTATTCTAATTTTTAACATAGCAAAAAATGAGTGGACAAGAAAATTTGATCCTCTTTCATCATGAGAAGTCGCGAAAATTTAAATTCAAGAAGAATTCTCTTTGAACTGAAACTGTATACTTCTCAAGATTAGCCCCCTTCGAACGGTTGCAGGGTATACAGGCTGGAACCAAATTTCTTAAGTAATCAGTTCCTCCAAGCGCTAAAGGGTTGCTATGATCAACTTCCCAAGCCCCTCTTTCCCCTACTCTGCCATAATTCCTGAATGCAATCTTCTTCTCACACCAATTACAATAACCGCCAGTTTTGTCATAGATGTAGTTTAACTCATCATCCGTATAACCCATTGAGTGTGAATATACTTATACCATTATATTAAACTTCACAAACGTAATCGCGAAGCGTTGAAACATTGTCTCTTTGCTTATCTGAATGGCTTGGTTGGCGTTTATTAGAGCTTTAACAAAATATATAATATCATTTCAGTGTGATGCAATTAAGTTGAAATCTAATGGTTAGGTATCCAGCGGCAGTCAAGTCAATTCTTAGTAAACTGAAAAACTTGGATAATGTGATTGAAAGTGAAAAACTGAACTTGGACAGATAATATCAATCTATCTTAACAGGCTTATCTGACGTTATTGACCAAGAAAGTGATTTGGAAGTGGAAATGGGGAAAGATGATTTAGGGAGGAGGACTATTTTTAAATTGATTCCGGGAAATCTGAATTCCACATGTGCCAAGATTCCGCTTGTCTTAATGTTTCCTACCCCAATCAATGGATTTCATGAATTGAGTCCATTCACACTTACTGACGACCGATTTAAGAAAGCTGAAAAGCACGTTAAGAATTGCCCCAATACTAAATTTGTGATATTTTATGGAAATGCTTGGGATTCTCTTTACTGGGACCACTATAGAAATCCGTTCAGAAGTGTTGAATGTGTCCTGAAACTTTTCAAGATGGTTTACACTACATTATATAAATGAACATAAGAAATAATCCTTTGAGTAGTGAAATGACTTGATAAATCAAGAATGAACAATTTTTCAATGTTGGCACTTGTAATGAACCTAACATAAATTCTGACTACCTGCAATTTGTCTTTTGAAATAATGCCATTATCTGATTTTACCTACAGACAGAAATATAAGTCCCTTCTTCATTGAACTTTGTCAGGTAGTTCTCATGAAGGCCGTAGATACCGAATTGCTAAAACTAATTAAAAACACAGATCAGTTCATAGTTCCAATCTATCAGAGGACGTATAGCTGGACCGTACGAGAGTGCGAACAGTTGTGGAATGATATGGTACGGGTAGGTACATTGAATAATGAGACCCACTTTATTGGCTCAATAGTCTATTTTGAAAAAGAAGCACATCAGAATTCAAGATTCAACAGAGTTTTGGTTATTGATGGCCAACAGAGATTGACAACGGTATCTTTGATTTTGGCTGCTTTGAGTAAATATATGAAAATGAAATCTATTTCAACTGATGACTGGGATCCTGCAAAAATAGCACAATATCTAATAAACAACGCAGAGAAGGGAGACAATAAGTACAAAATAATGCTTTCAAAAGGCGATAATCCTACTTTTCAAGCTATTATAGATTCAACAGATATGGGAGAAAGGTATTCAATTAGGATCAAAGAAAATTATGAATATCTTTTCAAGAAAATTTCAGAAGGAAATTTTGAGAATATAACTAAAGGCCTTCTTAAGATAAAAGTTGTTGACGTTACCTTGCAGAGCGGTGTAGATAATCCTCAGCTTATTTTTGAGAGCTTCAATTCTACTGGCCTTGGACTGGCAGAAGCAGATCTTATAAGAAACTACCTTCTAATGCTGCATCCCTTAGAAGAACAAGATCGCTTGTATGAGAATTATTGGTATCCCATGGAGGTAATGTTCGGACAAGTAAATTACTCTTTGAGGTTTGACAGGTTTGTAAGAGATTATTTGACACTTAAAACTGGCAATATTAATCGTTTAGATAAGATATATGTTGGCTTTAAGGAATATGTAAAAACAACTGATGTGGAAAGTTCACACCATCTTGCTGATTTAAAACGATTTTCTGAATATTATGTGTATATTGCCCTAGGAAAAGAACCAGATCTACAGCTCAAAGGCATATTCACGGATATCAATGCCCTTAGAGTTGAGGTCGCTTACCCCTTCATAATGCAATTATATTTTGATTACAAGTGCAACCTTCTCTCAAAAGGTGATTTTATGAAAATATTGAGAGCCATAGAAAGCTACGTTTTTAGGAGGTCAATTTGTGGTGTCCCCACAAATTCCATGAACAAGACATTTGCAGCATTGTATGGGAAAATAGACATAGATCACTACGTAGAATCTCTTTACGCTGCGTTAAATCTAATGGATTCGTACAGGAGATTTCCTAAAAATGAAGAGTTCAAAAACTACTTGATTTCTAAAGATGTCTACAACTATAATAATCGAAACTACCTTTTGCAGAAACTTGAAAACTTTGGCTCCAAGGAGTATGTTGATGTAGGCAAATACACCATTGAGCATATAATGCCCCAAACTTTAACAGATCAATGGAAGGAATATCTCGGAAGTGATTGGGAAGAGATCTTCCAGACCTACCTTCACACATTAGGCAATCTAACACTTACTGGCTATAATTCCGAATTAAGTCAGCGACCATTTCTGGAAAAAAAGACTATGCCAAAGGGATTTGCTCATAGTCCCATTGGTTTAAACGAGACATTGAGTTCAATTGAAGAATGGAGGAAAGAAGAGATAGAACAGAGAGCTTCTATTTTGGCGGATAGGGCCCTAAAAATTTGGGGCTATCCTGAGATTTCCCCTGAAGATATAGAAGTTTACAAAAAGAAAGAGATAATAAAAGAAGAAAACTACACTCTTTCAGATCATCCTTACGTTGATGCTGGAGGCCCTATGAATTACCTGTTTGAAGACCTCAGACTCAGAATTCTCAATATCGATGCAAGTGTACATGAAGAGATAAGGAAATTATACATTGCCTACAAAGCTAGCACAAATTTTGTAGACTTGATTCCTTACAAAAATAAGATCAAGCTATCCTTGAACATAGATTACGATAAAATAGATGATCCGCAAGGGCGCTGTAGAGATGTTACAGATCTAGGAACATGGGGAAATGGCAATGTGGAAGTTGAGATTTACTCAGAAGATCAAGTTGACTACTCTATGCAGTTGATTAAACAGGCTTTTAATAATATTCAAGGTGGATTGTACCTTCAATAAAAAACCATTATTTCATTTTCTAATTTGCATATGAAATCAAGTTTAGAAAATTAGTTATCATTTCTTTTCAATTCTTCTTGAAATTTTGCCTTCATTGCCGGATCATTCACTATCTGCTTTAAGACGGCCTCTAATATAAGGTCCTTAAATTCACTGGGGAAATTTGCAACCAACTTCTTTGTTGAATCGTCAACTACCTCAGACTTTAAAACGCTATTTTCAATGAGGTTTATCTCCTCATTGAGTTTATTTTCAGTCAACTGTTTATCCAGTATCATCCCACATTTCCAGCAGAATCTACTTGCCCTGTCATT
Organism: Thermoplasmatales archaeon UBA447; assembly: GCA_002503205.1. Classification (GTDB taxonomy): domain Archaea; phylum Thermoplasmatota; class Thermoplasmata; order Thermoplasmatales; family Thermoplasmataceae; genus UBA447. The sequence goes on from DARE01000012.1 coordinate 38,457, forward strand.
AGGTTCATTGCATCTAGGGCAGTGATTTGGTCTGTCTGTTTCGATCGGGTCTTCTTCGTCAACCTCGATTCCATACGCCTTCAAAATTGTATTATCCTGGTCTCTACCAGAGAGATGCACATATGTTTTTGTCATTTTGGACCCATGAACCCACCCCATCTGCGCTTCAAGCGGAGCTACCGTGACTCTTGAGGCAAGCATAGTAGCCCTGGTATGGCTGAAAAGGTGAGGGTAAATTCTTCTCTCTATCTTTGCTTCTTTCAAGGCCTTTCTCAAAAACTTGTAAACATTTGCGTGCTCCAGTTGCTTTCCTCTGTTCTCACTTTCAATTCCGCAGAAAAACCATGACTCTTCCTTGTTTCTATCAGGGTGAGCATTCTGCCATTCCCTGAGATAGGAGACAGAATTTCCTACAACACGTACCTTGCGATAACCAGTCTTCCCAATTACTGAAAGAAATGCCCCATACTGGTCAAAATTGATATCTTTGTTCTTCAGAGTGAGAAGTTCTCCTATCCTGCATCCAGGATCATATAAAGTAGAGAGAATAGCCCGATCTCTTGGGTTTTTTAAGAATGAGAGAATCTTCTGGACTTCAGGCTCTGTAATCATGTTTTCCGGTTTCACATGTTTGTTAGGATGATTGTTTGGCTTGATCCATGAGATACATTCTGGGTTCTCTTGTTTCAAGTGCCAAGGGTAAAATTTCTTCAAGGTAGACTTGTAATTTTCTATTTCCCAGTCAGAATACTTTCCATTGTGGTCTTTACCCTTAACCCTCCTTCCTATCTTCCTTGACAACAGGGTCGACATTACTTTCTATCTGGCGTTGAGGGTGATATAAATTTATCTGGGATGATTGAAGCGACCTGCCTTAATCTTATGGCGTAGAATTATTGCCTGTTTAAAGATAAACCTGACAAACGGATATCATCGATGAATTCAACAATTTTTGCCTTGATTTCCTCAGGCAAATATGAATTTTCTAATCTCCTGAGCTCTTTGTCAAGCGTTTCCTGGTTCATAACATTATATGTTCAATTGTTATATTCAAGATTGCACAGCATTGAACGTATGAGTAAATGCCGGCTAACGGCATTTATCAAATTTTCTCCAATATAGCACTCAAATAAATTTCAATGACCATAACTCTTGTATCGGGTAAATTCAGTAAACATGTTGTCATTTTGATAAGATACAGGTTCGATTCAAAAATTAGGGGGAGGTCGTTCATTTTTATAATATTCCCTGCAAAATACAGGCTAATTGCAGAAGCTACCAGATCGCTGACGGCGCTCATTGTCAACCTGCTTGATCAGATGAAACCGACCTGACATTAAAAACAAAACTCCATTAGTAATGTCACCAATTACTCCTGCAAGAATGAAAATAGTACATATTTTTAATGAAAGATAAAGAGTTTTAAAACACAGGAAAAGAAATATCAGCGATGTGAGAAGCAAAGCCAGTCCATTCACAATATGTGCAAGTATGCAAGCACAGTGGCTTCCGAAATATATCGGCGATTGTATGAGGTCAAGATACTTTACCGGTATATTTACTTCCAGATTAATAGTCATCCCAAGCCAGAATTGAGTTATCAGGAGCCCTGAAAGCATACATCACGAATGCAGATGATATTGTTCATAAAATTAACGGCATATGGAGGATCAATGATGTGTCTTTTGCATGAGTTGACCAGGAAAATGACACCATAGTTACGGTCTTTTGCCATAGGGCGTTGAGAAAATAGATGGAATAGTAAATTTTTTTCCTTTCATTGCAGGAGAAATATTCGCTGAAAGTAGAGTTTCTGGTGGATCAGGGAGGAAATTGTAAAATGGTGTGCCGCACATTAATTTAGTAAAGTGGAACCTTATTTATTATATCTAATTCTTCACTATGAGAGCACTCTCAAAAGCTTTTCTGAGAACCTCCTCATATTTCGAAAATATATCGTCCGAGAGCTTGCCCCTTCCCTTATAATTATCGTGTACCAGATGAAATTTAAGGTTTTTCTCTCCCATCTTGAAGAGTACGTGGGGAAGAGTTACTAAGGTTCCGTTTGTGAGTTCAACCTGGTTAATTGCTGAATATGGAATCAAGGTGTATTGCGGTGGAATCTCACTTCTTTTTGATTCGAAATTTTTCTCAATTTCCTGTCCTTTCGATATATTTTCCTGAATTATCGAAGCAACGGTATCCTGTGTGATTTTATAACCTTGAAGGCCGCCTCCACCTGTTAGCATAAGATATGGATTGCTTATCTGGGCGTGGTATAGTTCAGATCTCTTCTCCCTGCTATCCATTGTCATAAATTGATACATTTCATTATCTGCAAATATTAGATAATAGGTTTTATTCTGGTGAACTGCATTGTCTATAGAACCAATGATTTCCGCCATTATAATATAATCTATATTCTTTATTAAATATTTTTACTCTAAGACATGGGTACCTTTACATGTTATTTCCTTTCTTCAAAAGGCCAAATTATTGGCTCCTGAACGAGATCAAACAATTTTAGCAAAAATGGCTCCCACGTCTTATCGATCGATGTTTTTCATTATATTCATCGGTTTTTAAAGCTGCATGGAACGATATTGCTATAAGACTGGGCCAGAGGACTCAGATGGGCATTATATTGTGATTATGGGTATTCCTTGTACACCTGATCTATCCTTTATACATTATCGCTTCCGGCCTGCCCAAATTGTAACGGTCTAAGCACATCATTAAGAATCCATTGTTGCAATTTTACTTGGATTTAAATTACCTAAACTGGAATTTATGGAATTACTGCATAATTAACTCGGACTTCAGGGGCGATAACACTGAAAATTCCAGTACTTTCATATACGTTTGGCAAAGAAAAGTCCATAATGTTCAAGAGACACTCGAGTAGATGAAAATTATGTCTGAAAATATCCCTATTTTGGTTTATCGTCTGAACATCAGCTTCCCAACATGCTTGAGAATCCAGTCCACCAGCATGTTGTAGGTTCTTATTCCCTCCTCCATCACAATGACAAGGCCATTTTCCTCCTTGATAAGATTCTTCTGGCACATCCATGCAAGATACTGCATGAATTTGTTGTATGAAATTTCAGAGGAACCTGCCAGCTTGGTCCTGTTATTGGGGCCCTTCTCCATAAGGTTTTTTATGATCCGAGCGACAACGTACAGGTCTGGCTTAAATTCTTGCGTTCTGGAATTCGGTATAGAACCACCTCAGTTCAGCCACAAGACTGTCCATGTGCCAGAGTTCATTGTACCTCTGCCTGATAGATCTGTCGCCGAGAGCAATCACCAGGAGTATTGACCCAAATAGCACAATATACAGGTTGATTGGTATTCCAAGAACATTTCCCAATAACAGTCCGTAGGCAAAGAAAAATAATATGAAGGTTATGCCAAGATATAAGAGAAATATCATAGCACTTATAACAATAAATGCCAGTTTTGCCTTTTTGAGATTAACAAGCATTTCTTCCCAGTCTGTAGTCTCAATTATACGGATTATACCTGGCACTCCTTCTTTGAGGTATTCATCCCATTCATTCCCGACAGGCAATTTAAATGGCTTATGCAGAATTTTATATACAATTACTGCAAAGGCGAAAAAGATTGCGATATCAGGAAATCCTTCCCGTAAGTAATTTCCTGCACCAAGCTTAATGCTCCCGAGGAAATAATTCGCTATCTCAAGATTGTATACATTCAGCCAAAGGGAAAAAATGCTCACAGCCAGTATTCCTGAAAGTATGATCAGAAACACCTTTTGAAACTGGGCACCAGCTTTCCAGTAACGCAATGTTGTGTCCACTGATAGCTTGAGCTGCCTGATTTTATCTACTGCACCCTTCTCGTCCATCAGAAACCACCAACAACAGAGACATATACCGACGAATAGTTTTAAACAAACAATGCGTATGCGTCTAAACCCATACCTTTGTAGGAATTGATTGCTCTTTTCATGAATCCATAAGGTACATTGGGGATAAGGCTTACATCAATAGGATGAGACGGTGAAACCAAAATATTGGCGATTCCACCAAAGGAAGAAGACGACCCTGACGCTAGCACAGGGGCAAAACTGAAATTCACATCCAGTTGTGAAGTTACTTTATATTCTGTTCCATTAGGTAGAATCACAATAGGCGAACCCAGCTCCTGTCCTTCGTAATTTACCTCTATCCTTCCATGAACCAGCATACTATTCTCAACAGTCACGAATATAACGGTCCCGTTTGTTCCATGTTGGGTGGTGTAATAGTTATTGCTGTAAGAAGAAAAGCTCTGATTAATTCCAAAAGTCACGGCTATGAGAAAAGCAAGTATCACTGCGGCTATCTTCCAGGAGCGATTTTTCATATTTACTGTTGGACGAGGGATTGTTTAATATTAACTCCCTTGAAGAGAGCTGTTAGATTATATGCCCAGCATCCAGCAGTTTGCAAATGAAATAGAATGCGATTAATTATTTGGCAATTCAGTGGAGTGCACCCTCATAATACTTCAAAAGGGTCTTACAGTGCGCCCCTTTGCTAAAGCACCTTCTTGAAAAATTACGAGCCGCACTGGCAAGTCTCTCATAATCAGTTCTGTTCTCCCTTAAGGAAATTATGTAATTCGCTATTTCAAGAGGATCTGTGAAATTGAAGGTTATCATTCCGGTATCATCTCCTCCCGAATAATCAAGAAGAGGGAAATCCCGAGAGACTATGGTGGGGACTCCGAATGCCAGGGCCTCCAGGACAGAAATGCCAAAGGTATCTGCAGATGCCGGATATATGAAAAGAGATGAAGATCCAAGAAGCCTCAGCTTGGTTTCCTCGTCAACATATCCTGTCAGCTCAACTTTCGAGGAAAGACCTCTTTCTCTTGTTAATTTTCTGAGAAGTTCCTCATCTGGCCCTGTTCCTGATATAATGATTTTTATATTCTCTCTTTCAGGGATCTTTTCTGCCACATCAAGCAGCCTGAATGCCCCCTTATCCCTTGTAATTCTACCCAGGAACTGCACCACGAAGGTATTTTCATCAGTATTTCCCTGTTTTTCTTTAAATTTCTCTGTATCCACAAAGAGTGGGAGTTCTACAGTATTTGTAATACCCTGATCCATGAGATATTTCTCTGACTTTGAACTTGGGACGAAAATCTTGCTGCATTTCTTGTAAAGGTAAAGATTGTATCTCCATGTGAATCTGAAAAGCTTGCTCTTCATAGGAAGGTTGATCGATTCCTGCATTCGGACAAAATCAGTATGGAATGTGGAAAAAATGGGAATATTCTGGTTCTTAGCCACCCTGTAGCCAAGTGTTCCTATGAATGGATCATGGATATGGATTACGTCAAATTTCTCTTCGAGCGCCCTTCTGTAAAGGCCTACAGGTATGGGGAAAAAAGGGACGCTGTACTGTGTATACATGGGAAGAGGGAAGC
>DARE01000011.1:0-1131 GCA_002503205.1 Thermoplasmatales archaeon UBA447
CGATGACAACAATCTCCTGTTTACCTCCTCAATGGTATATCAGGAGAATGATGTGGATAAATGGGAGGGAGATGATGACAAGACTCCCCTTTGAGGATCCCCGATATTCAAGGACCAAATACGATACCTGGCTAATGCCATGGATCCGGAAGAGGATTGCCAGGAACATGGATGTCCTTGGTCTCTTTATTGGCCCTAGGGGAAGCGGAAAATCCTATTCCGCACTGGAGCTGGCGTACACATGTGATGCCACATTCAACCAATCAAGAGTGATGTTTGACGTAACAGATTTTGTGGATTACGTTGTTGACGGAGACCTGAAGAGGGGCAACTCAGTCATTCTGGATGATGCAGGAGTATTTATGAATGCAAGGGACTGGCAAACTGTACAGAATAAGGCCATATCCATTGTTGCCCAGTCCTTCAGGTACAGGAACCTCATAACATTCATAACAGTGCCCAAATGGAACTACATAGATGCACAGACAAGAGGCCTCATAAACATCTTCTTTGAGGCCACAAAAGAACAGGGAGTCTTCAAGGTCAAATTACCGGAACCCAATCCATTCAGGAGAGGAGAGGATTTCCTTGTCTATCCACGAGTTCAGGTTCCCAATAAGGGCCTCCGTGCAAAAGCAATAACAGTCAAGACCGTGAAATTCAACCTTCCACCCCAGTGGCTTATAGACTCATACGAACAGAAAAGGGATGGAGAAATCAGAAAGAAGCAGAAGGAAGTGCAAAGTATGCTGCACTCAATGTCATATATCCAGAAAGAGAAGGCCAAACCTAAAAGGAATATGAACCCGAACTCGATTAAGAACCTCAAGCCATTCAGGGACAGAGAACAACCAGAAGGATAAACAGAAAGAAAACTAGTATTTTCAAGGAAAAATTCAGATTCCTATAGCTCCTGACATGTTACATAAATTTAAAACGCACGGAAACATTTTTGAAAAAGGTTTTCACAGTCGATTCCCTGATACTCTTAATTAACTAATATTACACATTGATGCTGCCAGTGAGCGTGAGCATGGCTACCGAACAATCCTAATTTGCGGACTCTGCAAGTGCTCACGGACTGCTCAATGATTTATATTCCAAAGATGAACCTTCTGATTGTTATCGCAA